>CAADGJ010000114.1 GCA_900696505.1 uncultured Nitrosospira sp. | reverse complement strand
TACCGCCTACGGCGCCATGACGGGGAGTATCGATGGATCATGGATACGGGTGTGCCACTGTTCGACGAGGATGGTCGATTCGGCGGCTATATCGGCACCTGCATGGATCTCACCGAGCGCAAAGATATGGAGGATCAACTCCGGCGCATGCTCAAAGAGAAGGAGAGTTTGCTGCGGGAAGTGCACCATCGGGTCAAAAATAATCTCCAGGTCATCTCCAGTCTGTTGAATCTTCAATCGGCCTCTATCAAAGATCCGATGGTGAATCAGTTGTTCCGAGAGTGCCAGGTTCGTATCACCTCAATCGCCCTGCTCCATGAAACGCTACACCGTTCGAACGATCTCTCGCGCATCAAGATGGGCGATTATACGCGTACCCTGACCGGGCATCTGTTCCGTTCCTACGGAGTCGATCCGGGACTCATCAGTTTGGAGTTGAATGTAGACGATGTCGAGTTTGATATCGACACGGGTCTGACGTGCGGCCTGATCATCGATGAACTGGTGTCCAATTGTTTGAAGCACGCGTTCGTCGAGAGCGGCCGCGGGACCGTGCATATCGATCTCTTGGACCATGTGGACGGGACATTCACCTTGTGTGTGAGCGATGACGGCATCGGCATTCCCACGGATGGGGTGCTGAACAATCCCGATTCGCTGGGATTGGAGCTAGTCACGCTGTTGGCCGAGAAACTGGACGGCCATACGGAACTCCGAAGCGGCTCGGGCACGGAATGGCGAATCCGCTTCCAGCAACTGCAATATTCAGAAAGGGTATGACGCCATGGACGCAGCCAGCATCTTGATCGTAGAAGACGAACCGGTTGTGGCGAAGGATATTCAACTCAGTTTGCAGCGGCTCGGGTACCGGGTCCCGGCGACGGCAACCTCGGGAGAGGAGGCCATCCGCAAAGCGGGCGACACGCATCCGGATCTCATTCTGATGGATATTGTGCTGAAAGGGAAAATGGACGGCGTCGAAACGGCTCTTCAAATTCAGCGCCGGCAGGATGTCCCGGTCATCTACCTGACGGCCTATGCCGACAACCATACTCTGGAACGAGCAAAGGTGACGTCGCCGGCCGGCTACATGCTCAAACCCTATCAGGCAAATGAACTGCGAACGACGATTGAGTTGGCTCTGCACCGAGCGCAGCATGACCGGCACATGCGCGCACGGCTGCGATGGATCGCGACGACGGTGCGCTGTATCGGAGACGGGATCGTCACGACGGATCGCGGCGGCCGGGTAACCTATATGAATCCCGCTGCGGAAGAATTTACCAAGGTGACCCAGGATGAAGCCATGGGCATGAGTGTGACGGCGCTCATGGGGTTTCCCGATGATGGGGCGACTCAACACGGTGGCAATCCTGCCAATCAGGCAATGGCGGAGATGCGCCTCGTGACCATCGATGATGCGACGGTGATGTCCCGGCAAGGCGAGCCGCGGTCCATTCGCGGGAGTGTCGCCCCGGTCGTCGATGACGGCGGCGCGGTGCTCGGGGCGGTGTTCGTCTTTCATGAGCGCGTTCCGGGTGAGCGGCACCTTGGCCCATCGAACGTACAGGCTGAAGCCATCTGGAGAATGGAGGAGCGGCTTGGACGGCCGCAGGGGATCATTAATTTGTGTTCGTGGTGCAAACGGGTGCCGGATCAGTCCGGCGAGTGGTACGACTTGGCCACATTCATTGCGGAGCGTTCTGCGATTCAGTTCAATGGCGGGCTCTGTCCGGAGTGTATGGACCAGTGCTTTCCCTGTAACGGAAAACATAAGTAGCCAAACTCGCTCCTGGAATCCCTGTACTGTCACTCAGCGCTATTCCGTGGGTCGACGGCGAGCCTTCGCGCCTGTCCTGCTCCTTGCACTAATTTCGAAGAAGACTTCAAGAACGCGCCCGAATAGACTATAGTAGCACTGCACATTCGCAGACTACTTGTGACGAACCCAAGCCCCAACACTCCAGTATCAGGCCCGTTGCGGATCGCGCTCATCGGCGCCGGCCGCCACGCACAACACCATGCCCGCGCCATCTTACGATGTCCCGGTGTGCAGTTGGTGGCCGTGGCTGACCCCTCCGATGCGGCTCAAGCGGCCATGCGCGACATCGTGCCGGGTATCGGCTGCTTTAAGACGCCTGAAGAGCTCTTTGCTTCGGAAAAACTGCACGTCGTCCATATCATCACCCCGCCGGCGACCCATGCCCCGATCGCGCGTATGGCACTCAAGGCCGGATGCCACATTTATGTGGAGAAACCGTTTACCGAGTCCGTCGAGGACGCCCAGCAGATCCTGGATGAGGCCAGCGCAAAGGGTCTTCGCGTCTGTGCCGGCCACCAACTGCTTTACGAACCGCCGACTCGCGTGCTGACGCAATACTTGCGCTCGATCGGTCGGGTTGTTCACGTCGAAAGTTATTTCTCCTTCCGGACCGTTCGGCATGCCCCGGGCGGGCGAAAGGTGCTTCGCGCCGATCATCAATTACTCGATATCCTGCCGCATCCGGTCTATTTGCTCCTACAAGTGCTGGAGCAAGCCGGAGAAGGGCGCACGGAACTGTTGTCGCTGGAAGTCAGTCAGGCCGGGACCGTGCACGCGCTGGTGCGCCGGGGCGGTGTCACCGGTACATTGATCGTGACGCTGGAGGGACGCCCGGTCGAGAGTTATCTGCGCGTGATCGGGAAGAACGGATCTCTATTTGCCGATTACGTCCGCAGTACCACCCAGCGCGCCATCGGCCCGGGATCGTCCGGCATTGATAAGCTCTTCGCACCCTATCGGCAGGCGTGGCAATTATTGACCGGCACCACTTCTGCGATGGCGAGCCGGTTTCTCAAGAGCCAGCGGAGTTATCCGGGATTGGCCGAGCTGTTTTCAGCGTTTTACGAATCAGCTCGCACCGGCAATCCGTCGCCGTTGTCGCCCGAGAGTTTGCTGGAGACTGTGCGTATCTGCGAACGGGTGGCGAAAGCATTGAAGGTCGGCGAGGCCAAAGCCCTGGCGGCAGCCGCCCCGAAACCGGTCGAGAGTCGCGGCGTGCTGGTGACCGGTGGAACGGGCTTCTTGGGAAAGGAGATCGTCCGTGCGCTGTTATCCCGCGGACGCCCCGTTCGTGTAGTGGCGCGGCGGGAGCCATCTCCCTGGGAGCGGATCGCGGGCGCCGAATATGTCGTAGCAGATGTGGCAACCGGAGCCGCCGCTCATCTCTTCAAGGGAGTGGATACGGTCATTCATGCCGCTGCAGAAACCGCCGGCGGGTGGCCGGAGCATCAGCGTAATTCCTTGGATGCGACCGAGCATATGCTGCGTGGCGCGGCTGCCGTCGGTATCAAGCACTTTGTTCACGTCAGTAGCCTCGCGGTGCTGGCCCAAGGCACGGGACGGCCGATTCCGGACGATCATCCCTTGGAACCGGACAGCAAGGGGTCGGGGCCCTATGTCTGGGGAAAGTTGGAGTCGGAACGTCTGGCGGTGCAACTCGGGAAGGACCTCGGGGTGTCGGTGAAGGTCATTCGCCCGGGAGCTCTGGTGGATTATCGTGATTTCGATCCTCCCGGCCGTCTCGGCAAGCGTCTGGGCAATATCTTTGTGGCGGTCGGCTCGCCCGGCGATCGGCTTGGTGTGGTGGATGTCGGATTTGCCGGTCGATTCCTCGGCTGGATGACCGATGCCTGGGACATGGCGCCCAGTCCACTGAATTTGCTCGACCCTGTGTCTCCGACCAAACGGGAGCTGCTGGATCGTCTTCGCCAGGCCAATCCGGACTTGAGCGTCTTTTGGTTGCCCAGGTTTGTCCTGATACCGCTTTCATGGGTGGCGACACTGGCGCAAAAAGTGTTGCGCCCCGGGAAGCCGGCGATCGATGTGGCCAAAGTCTTCAGCGTGTTGCCCTACGATACCTCCGGCATCGCTACGCTTGCTCCTCGCGTCGATTCTGCTTCGGAAC
>CAADGJ010000113.1 GCA_900696505.1 uncultured Nitrosospira sp. | reverse complement strand
TGGCGCTGGAGCGGAGCGAAGAACAGTTGCATACGTTGACCGGCCGGATTCTCACGGCCCAGGAAGAAGAACGCCGGCGGATTGCCCAGGACCTGCATGATGATGTCAATCAGCGGCTGGCGCTGCTTATGTTGGAGCTTCAGAGCGTTGACAGGCAGATTGGAGTATCACCCGTGGCAGCCCAGGACGGGATACACAATGTGTTGAAGGGCCTCGAGGCTCTGTCCGACGACGTCCGCTACATGGCGTATCGCTTTCATCCGTCCATTCTCGATGACCTGGGTCTGAAGGCGGCGTTACAGCGCCTCTTGGATGATTTTTCGACTCGAACGGGCGTCAAAGCCCTGTTCGTCCATCAACCTCTTGACCACCCCCTCGACAAAACTGCTTCGACGGCGCTGTATCGCGTCGTTCAGGAGAGCTTGTCCAATATCGCCCGACACGCGAAAGCGACTCGGGTGGAAGTGGAGGTGACGGTCGAAGAGGAGGGGGTCGTCGTAGTGGTACGCGATGATGGGAAGGGATTTGATCAGCTGACGGTAGAACGATGTGAGGGCGGGTTGGGTCTGTTGAACATGCGCGAACGCCTCCTGTCTGTACAAGGCACGTGCGAAGTCGAATCCAGCCCAGGGAAGGGAACAACCGTATCCATGTACGTACCGCTTGTACGGGTGGCAATATGACGCTTCCGCGTGTGTTATTGGCAGATGACCATACCCTCGTCCTCGAGGGATTTCGGCGGTTGTTGGATGATCAGTGTGAACTGGTCGGCACTGTCGGGGATGGCCGGGCGCTGCTGGAGGCGGTGCCGCAGTTGAAGCCGGACATCGTCATTTTGGACATCTCGATGCCGGTGCTGAATGGCATCGATGCCGCCCGTGTGATGAAGGTCAAGTTTCCTCAGGTCAAGGTGGTGTTTATCACCATGCATGCCGATCCGGCCTATGTGCGGGCAGCGTTTGAGGCCGGCGCCTCGGCCTACCTGTTGAAGCGCTGTGTGGGCGAGGAATTGGCCCAGGCGATCCGGGCTGTGCGGAGCGGCAATTTTTATGTGACGCCTTTGGTCACGAAGGAAGTTGTCGAAAGCATGCTCCGCGGCGTGGACGGCGGAGCTCCATCCGGCCCTGAGCTCACCACTCGTCAGCGCGAAGTGTTGCAACTCCTGGCCGAAGGCCACACGGTGAAGGACATTGCCGGCACGCTCAAGATTTCTCCTCGCACGGTTGAGTTTCACAAGGGGCAAATCATGGAACAGCTCAACCTGCATACCACCGTGGAACTCGTGAAATACGCCCTTGCGCAGGGTCTCACCAGCCAAACCTGATCTCCTGCTCGGTTTCCGCCCCCGCCTTTCTTTGCTACCAGTATTTCAGCTAGTATCTTTTTGATGTAAAACCTCGCTTTGTTACGCGTGTGGTTTACCCTTCACTTGCCTACTATACGTTTCCCATTTCTAAGCAGAGACGCGTAGGATTATGAGAAAAAAGATTTCCCGTCCCCGTGTGTTGATAGGTGATTCCTCACGTTCCATGTTGGCCTTTCTCGAGATTCTCCTGGAGTCTCATTTCGATGTCGTCGGCTCGGAAACCGAAGGAGACGCCTTGGTCCTGACGGCAAAAACACTTGCCCCTGAGTTAGTCATCCTGGATTTTTCCCTCTCGTTCCTCGATGGTTTGTCGGTCGGCCGGCAGCTTCAGGAGGCTGTGCCGGACAGCAAGGTCGTGTTTTTTTCGTCTCACGAAGATGCCGCCTATGTGACGGCCGCCTTTGAGGTCGGCGCGATGGGCTATCTGGTCAAACACCGGACGGTGGACCCCGGCCATTATCTGCGCCGGGTGCTGGACGGGGAGCGGGTCTGTTGTCCCGACGATTTACACAAGCGGGTGGGGCGCCCCAAAAAAAAGTAGTGCCGACTCCATGCATGCAGTCAGCTTCGCGCAAAAGGAGACCGACGATGGTCCGAGTCGTACCGATGTGTGAGTTGTGCCGTCGGGTTCGTGACGATGGATTTTCCGCCAGGGGAACGAATTGTTGGGTCGATTTCCCGAGTTACCTGGCGCGGCATGTGGTGTCGCCGTCCCAGGTGCGGTTTTCGAGAAATTACTGCAGCGAATGCCGCTTGTCGTATGAGATCTTAAAATCTTATGGCGAGCAGTGAGACGGCCGGCCTGCTGATGATCCGGCTTAGATCGGGCCGACGAAGCCTCAAGGGGTGAATCGGTACCACCCCGGTGCTCCCCCGCACGGTCCCCGTTTGTACCGTCCCGCCCCCGTCGTCTTCCTTCCGGCCATTTCAAATCTCAACGGTTTGACCGCATGTTCAGCTCGTGACGGTTGTGTTACGATCGCCCGATGACGCCGGTTCTTCCCTTTCATCCTATCATCGCCGACTGGTTCACGGCCAAATTTGCGGTCGCGACTGACGTTCAGCAGCAGGCCTGGCCGGAGATTCAGTCGGGCCGTGATCTGCTGATTTCCGCCCCCACCGGATCGGGAAAGACCCTCGCAGCATTTCTGTCCTGTATCGATCGGTTATTTCAGCAGGCGCTGCGTTGTGACCTGCGGGATGAAACACAAATCCTCTACGTCTCGCCGCTCAAAGCGCTCAGCAATGATGTGCAAAAAAACCTTCAACAACCGCTTCTGGAGATCGGGCAGGCGGCCCTCTCGGCGGGACTGTTGCTGCCAGACCTCCGGGTCATCGTACGGACCGGCGACACACCGATGAGCGAGCGGCAGCAAATGCTCAAGCGTCCTCCGCATATTCTGATTACCACGCCTGAATCCCTGTTTATTTTGCTGACCGCTGAAAAAAGTCGGGCGATGTTGAAGACCGTCCGAACGGTCATTGTGGATGAGGTTCATGCCGTCGCCCCGAACAAGCGAGGGGCGCACCTGGCCCTGTCATTGGAGCGCGTGGCGGCGCTGGCCGGTGGTGCCGTTCAACGGATCGGTCTCTCCGCCACCCAACGTCCGATTGAACGGATGGGGCACTTCTTAGTGGGGAACAGGTCGTCCTCCCCACAGACGCAGGATGAGCATTCCGCAGCCGGGTGTTCTGGCGACGAGATGCCGGTGGCGAACCATGTAGCGATCATCGATGTCGGCCATCGCCGCGACATGGACTTGGCGGTCGAAGTTCCGAAGGACGAACTCGGGCCCGTCGCGACCAATGCGATCTGGAGCGATATCTACGATCGGGTTGCCGCACTGGTGGAAGCGCATCGTTCCACACTGGTCTTCGTGAATACGCGGCGCTTGGCCGAGCGGGTCTCGCACTACTTGGAAGATCGGTTGCGTCACCTGGGCGAAGGTGTGGTGGCAGCCCATCACGGAAGCCTGTCGCGGGAGATCCGCCTGTCTGCGGAGGACCGGTTAAAAACCGGAGCCGTGCGAGTGGTTGTCGCGACGGCTTCGCTGGAACTCGGCATCGATGTCGGGACGGTGGATCTCGTTTGCCAGATCGGATCGCCTCGCTCCATCGCAACGTGTTTGCAGCGTGTCGGCCGTGCCGGCCATTGGGTTCATGCCAT
>CAADGJ010000112.1 GCA_900696505.1 uncultured Nitrosospira sp. | reverse complement strand
TCTGGTTGTCAGTGGGCGCAGCTGCCACCTGGAACGTGGTGAATAACGTCCACCCGAGCAGGAGGACGCATGTGTGCCATGTGAAGGGAGTTGGGTTCCGCACAATGGGAGGCGATCATAAGAGGGCGCGGGGCGAAACGTCAACGCGGAAGCGCGGGAATGCGGCCTCGCGCCTTGACTTGTGCCCGTCAAAGAGGCCATCGTGAGTTGGGAAGATCTACGAAACGTGTGGTCAGTTGTGGGGGGAGCAGCTCGCAATGGCAGGGAGTATGGATCGACAGGGTGTGCGACTGGGAGTCAGTCTGTCCCTCCTCACGGCCGGACAGTTACTCACCTCCTTGGGTATTCAATGGTACACGATTGCGCGTCTGGGGGCAGGAAGTCAGACGGACGCCCTTTACGCCGGATCTTCATTGCTGCAGCTATGTTCGGCAGTGGTGCTCGATCAGGTGTCATTCGTGCTGGTTCCTCTGTTGGCTGCTCGTGACGAGCGTGAACGGGCTGTGCTGGGCTGGCCCTTGTTTATCGGCATCGGTGCCTTGTTCACTCTCGTGACGCTGCTGCTTTACGCTGTGGCACCGTATCTGGTGCCCGTGATGACCCCGGGATTTGCGGATTCCACAGCTGTACTGGCGGTGGAACTGGCAAGAGTTCAACTGTTGGGATTGCTCGGGGCCGCCTGCTTCACGGTTCTATCTGCGCTCCATCAGGCCAGGAACCGGTTTCTGTGGCCAAGTGGAGCGGTGTTGATTGCCACGATCCTTGGTTGGTGGATCTTGACGGCCGGGTTGGACAGTCTGGGCGTACAACTAGCGGCGTGGGTGCAGGTACTGCTGTGGTGTGGACCCGCGTTGCTGCTGGTGCGGGAGCTTGGGCCCTTGTCGCCCGGTTTGATGAACCATACCGCGGTGTTTCGTGATCTGTGGCTGCGTGTCCGGCCATTGCTGCTGAGCGCAGCCTTTGTGCGGACCGGGTTTGTCGTGGACCGGTTCTTCACCTCCTTTCTGGCGGCCGGCAGCCTCGTCCTGCTGGATGTGACCTGGCGAGTGATGGCGGCGATCGTGCGAATTTTCAACCAGGGGCTGGTCACCCCGGCGGTCCCAACCTTGGCGACGTTGGCGAAGAGCGGCAGCTGGCAGGAGTTTGTCCGGCTCTGTCATGCTCGCTTGCTGTGGATGGGAGGGGCGGGCCTAACGGCCTTCGCGTTGCTATCTGGCACGGTCACGCTGGGTCGCAGCTTCGGAGATCATCTGTCTACTCTCGGAGTGACGGTCGAAATGCTTGCCACAATTCAGACCATCGTGCTGGCCGGTGGCGGGTTGCTGTTATTCGGGGGCCTCACTCATGTGCTGGTCAATGCGTTCTATGCCGAAGGGGAAACAGGGATTCCAGCGAGGGTGGAAATCGGGACGAGCCTCGCAGGTCTCGCGTTGAAGGGGGTTGGCTTCATCATGGGCGGGCTGACCGGCATCGCGGTAGCCACGAGCATCCAATATGGGCTCTCAAGCCTATTACTGGGGCTATTGTTCCACCGTCGCATGGCGAGCCGGCTACGCAGCAGCGTGCTGAACCCCGTGCAGAGTATCTTCGTCAGTGAGACCTCTGGACGATTGTCGTAGAGAGAAACGTCGACTCATCGCCACGGGTCAACCGAATGTATGAATCATCGCTCGCTTCGAAGCCGGGAAGTCCTGTGTGGCGTGGGTAGTCAGCAACGAGCGTCTTGGCGAAAGATCCGGCTGGGGATAGTTGCGGTCTTGCTGTCATGTTGCCTCGCCGCGTTCGTACTAGAGGGTTTGTTTCGCCTCCTGCCGGTCAATGAAGGGCTGCGCGGGCTCTCGGTCGATGAAGGGAATCCCGTGTTTCGATTCACCCCTCATCGTGAATCAGTGTATTCGCGCGGTTGGAATTTCTCGATCGTCAATCATGTGCGCACCAACAATTATGGGTTCATCAACGATCATGATTACGACCCGAGGCTGACAACGCCCTTGCTGGCGGTCATCGGAGACAGTTTTGTGGAAGCCGTGATGGTGCCCTTCCCACAAACGGGTGTGGCGCGACTTGCGGAGGCTGCAGGCGCCGGGGGCCGGGTGTACGGGTTCGGGACATCCGGTTCATCACTAAGCCAATATCTGGCCTACGCCAGATTTGCGCGGGAGACCTTTCATCCCGATGGACTGACGGTCGTGATCGTGGGGAATGATTTCGATGAAAGCCTGCGCAAATATAAGAATGAGCCGGGGTTGCATTATTTTGCAGAGTCGCCTGGGGGGGCTCTCACCCTGACGCGCCTCGATCGTCCGGTACCCTGGTGGCGCGATCTTCTGGGCGGCTCATCACTCGGGATGTACCTCTATGTGAACCTGGAAATTCGGGAGGTGTGGAAACGCTTCGCGTATCGTCCCGGACAGTCAGTGATCAGCCGTCCACGGTTTGTCGGCAATACTGCAGCAGAAGCGACGCCGGAACGGGTGGCGGATTCGGATCGGGTGATCGAGGCGTTTCTCCGGCAGTTGCCGGACATGGCGGGATTGCCGGTCTCGCGTATTGCGCTGGTGGTGGATGCTCCCAGACCTGAACTCTACGACGAGGATGCGTTGAACGCCGTGTCGGACTCCTACTTTGCCCTCATGCGTGCGCATCTGATGAATCAGGCCCGTGCAGCAGGGTTTGAGGTGCTCGATATGCAACCGGCGCTGATTGCAGACTATAGGGAGCGTCATCTGAGGTTCGAGTTTCCCGACGACAATCATTGGCACGGGATCGGGCATGAGGTGTTTGCCCGGGTGGTGCGAGGGTCGAAGGTATATCGCAACACGTTCGGCTCCGACCGGCCTCGGCCGTAATGTAAGGAACTGGTAGTGATGGTAGAGACCACGAGTAGGATCGACACTCGGTCCGATTCGGCGATCGCTTCCGCAGGAGACACACTTCGGGTGCTGTATGTATTTCCTGGAGCGCCAGAAGGGGCGGCCATGATCTTTGCGGACAAACAGGTGAAGGCCATGCGCAAGCTGGGGGTAATGCCTGAGATCTTCGTGTTGGAATCCCGCACGAATCCGGCGCTTCTGCGGCGGGAATCGGGACGGTTCCAGCAATGTATCGCTTCCTGCCGGCCGGACCTGATCCATGCGCAATATGGGACGGTGACGGCCTGTCTCGCCGCTCTGATGACGACGATTCCGCTGGTCATTACCTTTCGCGGCAGTGATCTGAATCCTGCGCCCAGTGACTCCTGGCTTCGTTCCCTCGTGCGCCGTTGGTTCTCGCAGTATGCCGCACGCAAGGCGGTCCGGATCATCTGTGTGAGCGAGGGGCTGAAGCGGCGCTTATGGTGGGGGCATGATCGCGCGCAGGTCCTTCCCTCCGGCGTCGATACCGACGTATTTGTTCCTCGCGCTCAATCTGAGGCGCGGGCCGAGCTCGGTTGGGAAGCAGCGGAGCGCATCGTGCTCTTCAATGCCGGATTGTCACCGGCGGTGAAGCGCCTCGATCTGGCCCAGGCGGCGGTGGTGCAGGCCGAAGATCTATGCGGACCGATCCGCCTGGTACTGCTCGATGGGCGAGTGCCGCATCCGCGAGTGGCCACCATGATGAACGCAGCCGATTGTTTGCTCCTGACCAGCGATTGGGAAGGGTCGCCCACGATTGTACAGGAAGCCATGGCGTGCAATTTGCCGGTGGTGTCGGTAGACGTCGGGGACGTGCGCGAACGGTTGTGTGCTGTGGCATCGTCCGTAGTTGTCGGTCGCGATCCGGCAGAGATGGCCCGTGCATTGGCAGAGCTGCTCGCGGCTCCGCGGCGGTCGAACGGGCGTGACTTTGTCGCTGCTGTGGCGCAAGACCATATCGCCCGGCAGACCCTGGCGGTCTACCACGAAGCGCTGGGGAGGCGCGGCAGATGCTGATGCTCGGCATCAACGAGGGCTTCGACGCTTCGGTCGTCCTCTCCAGGGACGGCACGATTCTCTTTGCGGTGCAGGAAGAACGATTGACCCGAGAGAAGGGGACCATCGGTTTTCCCACCCAAGCGGTCCTGCACTGCATCAAACAGTACGACTTAAGCGCATACAACCTGCATCACGTTTGTCTGAGCAATCTGTGCAGTCCGAAATCCGAAACCCGTAATGAGCTCTTGCTTGAATACGCCAGACGTGGTCGATCGGGACGGGAACTCCTGCACATGTCGGATCTGTCCGGATCAGTTGTTCGACTGGCAGGCATGCTGCCCGGGTTCATTGAAAATCGAATGCGGGGATGGCAAGCCACTCGGCGTGGCGCGGCGAACAACCGGATGATCACGGAACATCTGGCACGATGTGGCCTCGACGGGATTCCCGTCAGCCGGTTTCATCATCATTCGAATCACGCTGCGTCCGCCTATTATGGCCTGCGGAAAAACTGGCATGAGCCGCATCTCGTATTAACTCTCGACGGCGGAGGTGACGATGCCTGCGCTCATGTCTATATGGCTGAGAACGGGGCCCTCCGGCTGCTGGCGTCCACACCGACCGGCCATTCCCTGGGAAATGTGTATGCGGCCGTGACGCACATGCTGGGCATGCGCCCCCATGAACACGAATATAAGGTCATGGGATTGGCTCCCTATGCGGATCCGGAGCAGGCGGGCCTGCAGGCGCAGACCTTCGCGCGATATCTGGATCTCGATCCGGCGAATTTGCTGCGGTTCCGCCGTACCATTCCGGAACGCACGAGTGCCATTCTTCCCAGACTGTTGCAGGACTTCCGGCTGGTTCGTTTCGACCTGATCGCCGCAGGGTTGCAGCGATTCACAGAAGATTTGCTTGTCCGTTGGATTGCCGCCGCTATGGCGAGCACCGGCGTGCGGAAGGTGCTCG
>CAADGJ010000111.1 GCA_900696505.1 uncultured Nitrosospira sp. | reverse complement strand
GCGCCGACGGCGCGTTGGAGCAGGAACTGGCCACCCTCATCGTGGAGGCACTCCGCTTGGAAGTGTTGCCCGAGACCATCGATCCGTCCTCGGCACTCTTCGGCGAGGGGTTAGGGCTGGATTCCATCGACATGCTGGAAATCGCCCTGTTGGTGTCCAAACGTTATGGCGTGGAATTGCGCTCGGAGAATAAGGCGGCCCTGGCTTCGCTCCGGGCATTGGCGAATCACATTGCCCAACATCGGATTCGATGATGATGCAATCGATCGACAGCCAGATGGCTCCGGCCTCCCCCGCCCGGCGCACACACCAGCCGAGAGCGGCAGCCGGATATCCTCTCGTAGGACATCATGCCGCAACGAGCCCGATCGCCTGGCGCCGTGATCGTGCACATTCCGTTCACGAGTTTCTGTGTTCTGCGATAAGTCTCGCGGCGCAGTTGCCGCGCAAACACTTTGCCATCAATCTTTGCCGGGATCGCTACCACTTCGCCGTGGGATTTGCCGCGGCCTTGATCGCACGTCAGATCAGTCTGTTGCCCACCTGCCGCGCGGCAGAACCCCTTCAACAACTCGCGCGACAGTATCCCGGTGCGTACGTGCTGACCGATCATGACGAGGGGGATATCCCCCTACCTCGCTTCTCCCTCCTTCGAGAAATGGAGCAGGGGGCCGGTCCGATAGATGTTCCGGTGATTCCCGCCGATCAGATCGCCGCCATCGCGTTCACCTCCGGCAGTAGCGGGTTCCCTCAGGCTCATGCGAAAAGCTGGGGATCCCTGGTCATGGGCGCGCGCGCATTGGGGCAACAGTTCGGCCTGACGCAGTCCCTGCCGCGGGTGGCCGTGGGAACCGTCCCTGCCCAGCACATGTATGGGTTGGAAACCACGATCATGCTGCCGCTTCAATGGGGATGGAGTTTGCACGCCGGCACTTCGATCCTCCCCGCGGACCTTCGGGCGGACCTGGAGCAGCTGGAATCGCCGGCCTGGTTGATGACGACCCCCTTCCATCTCAAGGCGTTTCTCCGCGAACGCACGAACCTGCGCGGCCTTGAGGGCATCATCTCGGCCACGATGCCCCTGGACCGGGCAATCGCGCTCAGCGCGGAACGGCTGTGGCACGTGCCCGTACATGAAATCTATGGATGCACGGAAGGGGGGATGCTCGCGTCGCGCCGCACAACGGCCGGTGAAGCCTGGACGCTGTGCCACGATTTACGGATGCGGCATGCCGAGGACACGACCTGGGTCATGGGCGGACATGTGGGAGCCTGGCTCCAACTATCGGACCGCATCACGCTCCGCAGTCAGCGGGAATTCCTCCTCCTGGGGCCACACCGTGACCTCGTGAAGGTAGCGGGTAAACGCGCGTCCTTGACAGCGCTGAATGCCGCCCTGAATTGCATTCCCGGAGTGGTGGACGGCACGTTTTATTGGCCCGATCCAGGGCAAACAGGCACCGGCCGCTTGAGAGCCTTCGTGGTCGCGCCCGGGATGACTCGTGCAGCGATTCTTGCCGGGCTCCGGAAACGTATCGACCCGGTCTTTCTTCCCCGCCCGTTATATGTGGTGGATCAGCTCCCCAGGAACACCACCGGCAAATTACCACACGAACATTTGAAAACCTTTGCCCGACACATCATGCATCCCCAACAGCACGTTCACGAGTAACGTATGCATACGGAAAGACCGCGACAGATCCGCCGGGACCACCCGGCTTTGGCCGGGCATTTTCCTGGCAACCCTCTCGTCCCGGGTGTGGTGCTCTTAACCGAACTGCTGAGCATCCTTGAACAAGAAGCCGGTATGAAACCTGGCCCCCTCGAGCTGAGCTCGGTCAAGTTCCTGCGACTCCTTCGACCTGAAGAACCCTTCACCCTGCGCTGGCAATTCCTGCCCAGCCAGGACATCGCCTTTGCCGTGACGCGTGACGAGGACATGATCGCCGAAGGCATGGTCCATTGCGCTCGCCTCACCACGCAGGTCGCATCGTGAGCACCGGCTGGCGCCATCAGCCGGAACGAGGAAGCCGAGGACTGATGCGGCTGCTCGTCTTGATTACCCTCTGGGTGGGGCGGCCGGTAGCGCGCGGCCTGCTCTACCCGATTTGTTCCTATTTCCTACTCTTTTCCGGCGGCGCCCAACGGACCTCGCGCGACTACCTACGACGCATTTTGCAGCGGCCCCCGTCGTGGAAAGATGTGTTTCGGCACTTCCACGCCTTCGCCTCGACGATTCATGACCGGGTGTATCTGCTGTCCGGACGCCATCGCTACTTCGATATTCACACCGAAGGCGCTCCGGCATTACATGCCGTTCTCGCCCAGAATCGGGGCTGCATTTTGCTGGGTTCTCATCTCGGCAGCTTCGAAGTCCTGCGTGCGCAAGGCATCTTCGATCACAAGCTGCCGATCACGGTGATCATGCACGAAGCCGCAGCCTCCAACTTAAACGCCGTGCTGCACAACCTGCGCCCCGAGATCCGGGACCGGATTATTCCGCCGGGAACCGCCGACACCATGCTGGCGGTCAAAGAACGATTGGATCGAGGGGAAATCGTGGGGATCCTCGGCGACCGCCTGTTCAACGATGAAAAAGGCATGGCCTGCGAGTTCCTCGGGAAAACCCGCATGTTCCCTGAAGGGCCATTCCTGCTCGCCGCCCTGCTCCAGGTGCCGATCGTGCTGTTTTTTGGTCTCTACCAGGGAGGCCGCCGATACCACCTGTATTTTGAGCCCTTGGCCGACACTATTTCTGTGAATGGCGCCCGCCGATCGGAAACCCTACGCCCGTGGATCGAGCGATACGTCAGCCGGCTGGAACATTACTGCCGTGTATCTCCCTATAACTGGTTCAACTTTTATGAAGGTCCCGATCACGCTCAGCGCTCTCATCCTGCTGTGTAGCTTGTGGGCCTGGCTGCCGGCGTCCGCTGAACCTGCCATGGGAGCGGAGCCATTCGACGTGCCCGGACTGATGGAACTGCTGGCCAAGGTCTCGTCCCGCCAGGACCGTTTCACGGAAACGAAAACCATCGCCATGCTGACTCAGCCGGTAGTGCTCAAAGGCACGCTGGCCTATGTTCGTCCCGACCGCGTCGAAAAACATGTCACCTCGCCCTATACGGAGGATCTCACGGTTCAAGGCGACCGGCTGACGCTGTCCTCACCGAAGGGCACAAAGCAGATTGCCGTTGATAGCCACCCGTTGATTCGCTCTTTTATCGAAGCGATCCGGGCCAGTCTGGCGGGAGAACTTGCCGTATTGCGGCGGCTCTACCACATCAAATTTCAAGGCACCCGCGAGCAGTGGGAACTCACGCTGCGGCCGTTAGATGCGCAAGCGGCGGAATACGTGGCCTCGATCATCCTTCGAGGAGAGGGCGATCGTTTAACAACGGTCGACATACGGGAAACCGGAGGGGACCGGTCCTTGATGGAGATCGATGGGCCGGTCTCGTGACCCTGCATGCCCGACCGGCCCTGTTCCTCTGGATGCTGCTGGTGTTTATCAGCGGAGGAATCGTTGCCAACATGACGATGACCACCGACTTGACCGCCTTGCTGCCCCGCTCCGCTGACCATCGGCAGGAGTTGCTGGTGTCGCAACTCCGGGACGGCGTCGCGGCCCGCTTGATCCTGATCGGGCTCTCGGGCGCCGAGGGCGAGGCGCTGGCTCAAGCCAGCCGAACCATAGCCCGCAAATTACGAGACACGGGCCTCTTCGCCTCGGTGAACAATGGAGACCCTGCCGACTTCACGATCGTCCGTGAGGTGTTGATGCGTCATCGGTACCTTCTGAGTGCGGCGGTCATCCCTGAGCATTTCACGGCAACGGCATTGCGGGAGGCATTGCAGCGACAGCTGCAATTTCTCGCCTCTCCGGCCGGTGCGCTGATGAAGACCGCCTTGCCCTCCGATCCCACCGGTGAAGTGCCTCACATACTGGCGGCCTTCACCCCGGGGGAAGGACCGTCGATGCACCAGGGCGTCTGGTTTTCCCGCGACGGAACCAGAGCCCTGCTCGTCGCTGAAACCAGCGCGCAAGGCTTTGCCCTCGATCAGCAGGAGTCGGCAGTGCAGGCCGTGCGGACAGCATTCACATCAGCCGGCCTGCCGGAGCATGCCCATCTGGTCATGACCGGCCCCGGCGTATTCGCGGTGGAATCCCGCGCCACGATCCAGCGCGACTCTTGGCGACTGTCCGTCATCGCCATCACAGTGGTGACGATTCTGCTGTTTCTCGTCTACCGGTCGGTGACGCCTCTCCTGCTGAGCCTCCTTCCGGTGTTGACCGGCTTGCTCGTCGGAGTGGCGGCGGTACAAACCTGGTTCGGGTTCGTCCATGGCATCACACTGGGTTTCGGCGCCACACTGATTGGAGAAGCGGTCGACTACCCCGCCTACGTCTTCACACAGGGCATCGCAGGAGAACGACTGCAGCAGACCCTGTCGAGGATATGGCCGACGTTGAAACTGGCCGTGCTGACCACGGTCTTCGGCGCGCTCAGCTTGCTGTTTTCGAGTATCACCGGCCTGGCGCAGTTGGGCGTACTGGCATTCGTGGGGGTTCTCGTAGCCGGATTCGTGACGCGCTGGATCCTTCCCGCCCTGCCGCCGGGAGTCATCCGGTCCGCTCCACACCAGCTGCTTCCTGTGACATGGCTGCCCGCTCTGGCATCGGTGAGTCGCATTCGCTGGACCATATGGGTGGCGGCCCTGCTGGCCCTGGCCACCCTGGCAGTGCGACATGAAGACATCTGGGATAACGACCTCGCCAATTTGAGTCCGATTGCATCGCCGTCAAAGACCCTCGATGAGCAACTGCGAAAAGACCTCGGCGCGCCGGATGTCCGGTATGTGCTGATCGTCGAAGGCTCGAGCAAGGAAGAGGTCCTGCAACGCAGTGAGTCCGCCGAACTGCCCCTGCGCCGGTTGGTGGACGACGGGCTATTGGCCGGGTTCGACCTGCCGAGCCTGTATCTCCCGTCGGATGCCTCTCAACGGAAACG
>CAADGJ010000110.1 GCA_900696505.1 uncultured Nitrosospira sp. | reverse complement strand
TACTTGTTGAACAACACGTCGCCATACGAAACGATAGTCGGCTGAAAAACTCCCTTCCTGGATTGCAACGCCAGCGATAATGAGGCTAACTCGCCAGTTTGCGAATAGTCCGCATTGTCGATATAGGTCAGGTTGGGAAGGTTGACCGCTTCTTTTTTGTACCCCCGGACCACCAAAATATCCTTCATGCCCACAGCATTGTACGCATCCACGATATGAGACAAGATCGGTGTGCCCTGAATTTTGACCATGGTTTTTGGCTGCTCCTCCGTCAGCTCACCGAGTTCTTCACCTCGGGATGCAGCCAACACCACCGCTGACGTGCCCTCGGCGCCACGAGGGAGATACCGCTCCTCAGCCTCCAGCAGTTCGGCGGCATTCTGCAAACGGAAGATTTCTGAAACAGGGGCCACCTTGTCTTCGATGGACAGGAGATTTTCACTCTGCTTCAAGGCCCGTGCAGTTTTCTGCATGACCGACACCGCGGCACGAAGCATGTGGTTGGCCCAGATCACCATCGAGAAGCCGTGCTGGCGAAAGACATCCGTTGGCGTGGAATAATACTTGGTAGGAACGATGACAACGGGACACCGATTTCCCCATTCTCGCTTAAAGGCCAGGATCTCATCAGGAACAGACAGGGCACTATGGATGAGAATACCGTCAGCCCCGGCCTGGTGATACGCTTCAGCGCGGCGCAATGCCTCCGTCAAACCCCAGCCACAGATAAAGGCTTCCACTCGTGCGATGACGCAGAAATCGGGATCGGTTTGGGCATCTTTCCCGGCTTTGATTTTGCCGCAGAATTCATGCATATCGGCCATCGGCTGCGCATCGCCCTTTAAAAAGCTGTTGGTCTTGGGAAAGAGCTTGTCTTCGATGCACACGGCCGCAATGTTGCGCTGTTCCAGCTTACGGATGAGGCGCTGCATGTTGTTAAAATTGCCGTACCCCGTATCCCCATCGAGAAGAATCGGAATGTTAGTGGCATCCGACATGAACTCCAGATCCTCGAGAACCTGAGTCCAACTCGCTTCGTTATTATCACGCACGCCAAACTGAGCAGAGATAGAGAGCCCGCTGGCCCAGATACCCGGGAACCCCGCCTCCTCTACAATTTTGGCACTGAGTCCATTGTGTGCTTCACAAATAAACTCCAGTTGCTCGGAGAGGAGCAAATTTCGAAACTGGCGGGTCTTGGTTAACGGTTGTCTCGAATTCATTGGCGAAGGAACCTTTCCTGAGGAAGTTCTGTCTCGTTCGTCGACGAAGATATTCTTCGTACCATATGAAAGACCATCAAGTCGCAAGAATATTCGTCGTCAATGATTCGCGAATCGCACCCATTCTTTCTGAGAGATGAATGAGTCGAGAACGCATATGTCGGCCCAGAGTAAGGTCGGCACATTTCCGTCGCGATGGCCAGATAGTAGCCGAGCCTGCAGCCCTGGCGCTACCGATTCTTGACAGACAAGCAACGATACCCCATAGGCCTGCCTTGACGCCTCTGTGCATCTTCACTGACGAATTGGGATACATTCGGTTAGTTCAAACCGTCCGCAGTGTCCAGGACGCGATCGACAGCACCAGCCATCGGCCGGAAAGCGACACTTCCCGCACCCTCCAGGATCTTCCTCACTTCGTGAGCCTCGGCCTGCTCAACAGCCCTTCATCTGGCCTGTGCCGTGTGGCCTCATCATCCGTGTCGTATTCCCCACAGTGAACTTAAATTGAGACAGCACCGCTTCAGAGGATGACAAATGGCCACAATTAATTCAATGACTTACATGTGCCACACGTGGCGCAAGACTTGCTCATTCCGAGGACAAGACAAGAGTCGAGGGCAGATCGACAAAGACTGGCACCATGCGATATCACACCTTACGCCAAATCATCCTCTTACTCGCGGGCCTCACAGCCGTAGGCTGCCAATCCAATCCTGCCGTCACCTCAGTGCGGTACGACAATGTCCGTTTCATGGATGTATGGAGCACCTACACTCATTGCCTCTCAGCGGAGGACAGCCAAGTAGCCTTGCAGGACTCCACCAAGTTACGAGTCGTCAGCCGAGCTCAAACCACGCGGTCGACGCTCGATACCATCCTGCCTACCAGCCTGAAAAATATGGTCAGTCAGCCGTCCTCGCGCTTGGCGGTGGATGTTCACGCCATGGCCGCATCCTGCAGTTTACATGCGGGGAACCTGGCCATGTCGGCCGGGGAGTTAGACGTGGCGAGGAGTCAGTTTCGAGAGGTATTACAGGGCCACGCGGAATCGGATTATGCCTACTACACTGCACAGGCACGGGAGCGGCTCACTCAGCTGGAACTGACACTCCAAGCTGCGCTTCGATAACCTTCCTCATTTCTTCCTCGCCCCAACGCAACGAGTTTTATCGATCGCCTGCTCGAGATATCACATCTCTGAATAATTGTAGATAGATCGCTGCTGACCGACTCCATGAGAGATCCTGTGCCATTCCAGTCTTCACGAGACGCTGCCACTCGGCTTTCTTTCGATACACCGACAATGCGAGTAACAGGCAGGTAAGGAGCGACGCAGAACTGGTATCCGTAAAACTGAAACCGGTCGCCCGGGATTCCTTAAAGGCTCGCGGGGTATAAGCCACGACCGTATCGGCCAACCCGCCGGTCTTTCTCACAATAGGAACCGTCCCATAACGTAAACTATACAGCTGACTGAGACCGCAAGGCTCGTAGCGGGATGGCATGACAAACATATCCGCCCCGGCTTCAATCCGGTGAGCCAATCCTTCATCGAACACATTCCGCACCGCAATTTTCCCCGGATAACGCTGGGCCAGTTCACCCACCTGTTGCTCATAGTGCGGCTCGCCAGTGCCGAGAATCACAACTTGCACATCGAGCTCCATGAGCTCGGGCAGCACATCGATGACGAGATCGATGCCTTTTTGGCTGGTCAGCCTGGCGATCACTCCAAGCAGCGGGCACTTCAGCGGACGCAGTCCCAATTCCCGTTGAAGCGCCTTCTTGCAGCGAGCCTTCCCTGCGAGGTCGGATGCATGATAGGGAGCCACCAGATATTGGTCCGTGGCCGGGTTCCAACTCTCCGTATCGATTCCGTTCACGATCCCAGACAGCACGCTCTTGCGCTCAGTGATCACCCCTTCCAGACCACATCCATATTCCGAGCTTTGAATTTCCAGGCTGTAGGTGGGGCTGACCGTGGTCAGGAGATCCGCGGAGACCAGCCCGCCCTTCAACACGTTGATCTGTCCATAGAACTCGAGGGCTGCAGGCGTGAACAGATGCAACGGCAGTCCCGTCGAAGAAAACTGCGCTGCGGGAAACACCCCCTGATATCCAAGATTGTGAATCGTCAAGACGCTACGGATACGGCGCAATGAGGGCCGTCCTTGATACAGCGTCCGTAGATATACCGCACAGAGGGCAGCTTGCCAATCATGAAGGTGCAGGAGATCCGTCTGCCATCCTTCGTGCTCGCTGAGATGAATGCACATCTCCATGACGGTCCGGCAGAAGCAGACAAACCGATCCAGGTTGTCGAGATAGTCGCGGCCAGCCTCTTGATACAGACCAGAACGAGAAAAATACGGATCATGCCGAACGACAAAGACACGCAGCCGCCCAGGTCCCTGTACGTGCAGCGGCGGTGCAAACACTTCCTGCACGCGCACATCCATCACGCTAGGCCCGGCGGGAACAGACAAACGGACGCCCTCCGTCATCTCATACCCCAGCTCGTCGACCTGTCGATACGCCGGCAACATCACGCAGACATCGTGTCCCAGCTTGGCAAATTCGACTGCCAGCGCGCCGACAACATCAGCCAGGCCACCCGTTTTCGCCAACGGCACGACCTCTGATGCCACCATGCAAATCTTCAAGGAAGTTTGATCCGGAGTCAGATTCATGGAGAAAACACGACCGCCTATTTCAGACCGGG
>CAADGJ010000109.1 GCA_900696505.1 uncultured Nitrosospira sp. | reverse complement strand
TACTTGAGACTCAACACATCCAGCATGTCATAAAGACCGGGAGGTTGCTTCACCAGCCATCTCGCGGCTCGTAATGCACCCCGTGCGAACGTATCTCGACTGCTGGCGCGATGCGTAAGCTCGATACGTTCGCCCATGGTTCCAAACATCACCGTGTGGTCTCCGACGATGTCTCCGGCACGAATGGTCTGGATGCCAATCTCTCCCTTTTTACGCTCACCGATCAATCCCTTGCGGGCATACACCCCAACCTGTCCCAGGTCCCTATTGACCGCTCGTGCCAGGACTTCCGCCATCTTGAGAGCCGTTCCGCTGGGGGCGTCCTTTTTGAGCCGGTGGTGCGCTTCAATGACTTCGATGTCATAGTCCTCGCCAAGTGTCTTCGCCATCTCCGCAATCACTTTGTAGATGACGTTCACGCCCACGCTCATATTAGGCGAGAACACACATGGAATTTGTTTACTCACACTTCGAAGTTCGTCTAATTCAGATGGGGAAAATCCCGTTGTCCCAACCACAATTCCACGGCGATGCTGAGCCACGATCCTTAAATGCCCGAGCGTCGCCGCAGGGGTCGTAAAGTCAACGACGACTTCCCCTCGTTCCATCAGACTTGAAAGATCCTCGACGATCGGCACGCCTGTCCGCCCGCAACCGGCCACTTCCCCGGAATCCTCACCCAGAGCATGATGGCCCTTGCTCTCGACAGCCCCCGCCAATGTCAGAAATGCCGAATCTTTGACCAGGGACACGAGACGAGAACCCATCCGTCCGGCAGCCCCAGTGATAACAACCTTGATCATGGCACCATCCTTCAGAACGAACGGGCTAACTACACCAGGCCAGCGGCCTTCAGTACAGTCAGCAGTTTCGCCTTATTGTCATTTCCCATGGGGCAGAGCGGCAACCGTATTTCAGGCGCAATCTTGCCCATCAGATGTAATGCTTCTTTGACGGGAATGGGGTTGGTCTCATAAAACAAGGCCGTAAAGAGAGGATACAGCTCGTAATGCATCGCGCGCGCGGCCTCGAGTCGCCCGTCACGAAATGCATTGACCAATTCAGCCATCTTCGTCGGAACGAGATTGGCCGTGACCGTAATGACACCCTTCCCGCCAACTGCCATCATCGGCAGGGTCAACGCATCGTCCCCCGCCAAGACGGTCAACCGCTCCCCGCAGAGCTGAATGATTTCTGATGCCTGCTGAACCGCCCCGCTTCCTTCCTTAATCGCAACCACCGTCGGACAGACGGTCAGTCGCGCGATGGTGGAAGGCATCATGTTCACACCGGTCCGGCCAGGGATATTGTAGACAACGAGCGGGAGCTCGACCGCTTCAGCCACCGCTTTGTAATGCAGAAACAGGCCTTCTTGTGTCGGCTTATTGTAATACGGCGTAATCAGCAGGGCGCCATCCACGCCGGCCGCTTTGGCATGTTTCGTCAATGCAATCGCTTCTTCGGTACTATTGGATCCTGTTCCCGCCACCACCGGAACACGACGTCTCACGACTTCCACGGTGAAGGCCACCACACGATCGTGCTCAGCATGCGTTAGTGTGGCCGATTCGCCGGTCGTCCCGCAGGGAACAATCCCGTGGGTGCCGCTGTTGATTTGCCATTCGATGAGGTCACCGAGCGCACGCTCATCGAGCTTGCCGTTTTTGAACGGAGTCACAATGGCCACTAAAGACCCTGTAAACATGGGACGCTCCATCAAGGAAGAGAATAAAAGCCCGACTTACGAAAGGAACTCCGGCACGTGCTCGCCTCGGACCAGGTCTTCGTAAGTCTCGCGCGACCGAATGACGTGATACTGCCCTTCGTGCACCAAAACCTCCGGGACGCGAGGGCGCGAATTATAATTCGAGGACATGACAAATCCGTAGGCACCGGCGCTCATCACGGCCATCAACTCACCAGCGCCCATTGCCGGCATGACCCTATCCTTTGCCAAAAAGTCTCCGGATTCGCATACGGGGCCCACGACATCAACGGTTTTCTTCTCCCCTTGCGTAACCTTCTCGTACACGGGACGAATATCGTGATAGGCATCATAGAGACTGGGACGAATCAAATCGTTCATCGCTGCATCCACGATCAGGAAGCGTTTGGCTTCGCCCTCCTTGGCATACAACACTTTAGTAAGCATCACTCCGGCATTCCCGACGATCACGCGGCCGGGTTCCATGATCAGCACACACTTCAAATCGCGCACGAGTGGAGAAATGGCCTCGGCCAGGTCTTTCGGTTCCGGCGGCGTCTCATCGGAATAGGTAATGCCCAAGCCACCACCGATGTTCACATACCGAAGGGGAATCCCTTGCTCTGCCAACGTCTGCACCATCGTTAACACTTTCTTCAACGACTCCACAAACGGGGTCACTTGCGTCAATTGCGATCCGATATGGGCGTGCAGCCCTACCACTTTGATATGGCTGAATGCCGCCGCATTCTTGAATTCTTCAATCGCCCGATCAGCCGCAATGCCGAATTTGCTCTTTTTCAAGCCAGTGGAAATGTACGGGTGCGTCTTCGGGTCGATATCGGGATTGATCCGCAACGCTACCCGGGCCTTCACGTCCATGGAAGCCGCCACCTCGTTAATGGCCTGCAACTCCGCAGACGATTCGACATTAAACATGAGGATGTCGGCCTTCAACGCGTCACGAATTTCTTCCTGCTTTTTCCCCACCCCGGCAAAGACGATCTTTGACGCCGGCACGCCCGCCTTCAGGGCACGGAAGAGTTCCCCGCCTGAAACGATATCCACTCCGCTCCCCTCCTTCGCCATGAGCCGAAGGACCGCGAGGTTCGAATTCGCCTTCATCGCAAAGGCAACAATGTGCGGAATGTTTTTAAAGGCGCCATCGTACACGCGAAAATGGCGGACTAACGTGTGGTGACTATACACATAACAAGGCGTGCCCACTTCTTTCGCAATACGCGAAAGCGGCACCTCTTCACAGTACAATTCTCCATTCCGATATTGAAAGTCATGCATGGTAATAATCCTCGATCAACAATTCTGAACTGGCCCGTAACAAGTGTCGGACCGCCGCGGCGAAGGGGATTCGTAGAAAAATCCGTGACTCTCCTGCGCTTATCGCGTCCCCATCGTCCTCCCTGGCGAAACCGGCAGTGGATCAGGATCCGGTGGAATCGGGGTCTCTTCAATCGTCAGCCCGCTCGGAGCGCTCGGCCGCGAGGCTGATCCCCGAACATTCGCGCCTGATGCTAACAACCCTTCCCGCCTCAATTGCCGTTCGACCACGGGTGCCACCCCGACATCCTCCGGCGGAATCGGCGCGCCCAAGACCCCGCACCCCGCCAGCACGACAAACGATACGGTCGCCAATAAGGCGTGTGGCTGAATGGCCGCGCGCCTTGCACCGGCGGACATCATCCCTTCAGCGCCTTTTCGAGTTCCTTGATTCTCGCTTCAACACGGCGCCGCGCCGTCCCGCCGATCTGAGCTTTTCGGTCGATCGCGCCTCGCACTGTCAGACAATTCAATACATCGGCCTTAAAGTGCGACGAAAATCCCTGCAACTCTTTAAGCGTCAACCGTTGAAGCGGCCGCCGCTTCTCCAGTGAGAATCGCACAATCTGGCCGGTAATGGAATGGGCCTCCCGGAACGGAACCCCCGTCGTCACGAGATAATCCGCCAGTTCCGTGGCCAACATGCCACCACCTTCGGCCGCCTCAGCCAAGACCTCCCGATTGACGGCCAGCCGCCGCACCAACTCGGTGCACAGCACCAGCGATTGTCCGGTCGTATCCACGGCATCGAACAAGGCTTCCTTATCTTCCTGCAAATCCCTGTTGTAACTCAGCGGCAGGCCCTTCAGCAGCGTCAGCGTCCCCATCAAATGGCCATACACCCGCCCGGTTTTTCCCCGAACCAACTCCGGCACATCAGGATTCTTTTTTTGCGGCATCATGCTGCTGCCGGTACAAAAGGTATCGGGCAAGTCCACGTAGCGAAACTCCTGTGAGGCCCAGAGAATCAATTCCTCACTCAACCGCGAGAGATGCATCATGATCAGGGACAATGTACTCAGCACTTCCACGACGGCGTCACGATCCGACACCGCGTCAAGGCTGTTTTGGGTGACCAACGGAAATTCAAGCAGCGCGGCCGTATACCGACGATCCACCGGATAGTTCGACCCAGCCAAAGCCCCCGACCCCAACGGCATGACATTGAGCCGTTGCCGACAATCGTGCAGCCGCGTCCGGTCCCGGTCCAGCATTTCGACATAGGCCAGAAAATGATGGGCCAAGAGCACCGGCTGGGCACGCTGTAGGTGTGTGTAGCCGGGCATCACGACATCGAGGTGCGCTCGCGCCTGTCCCACCAGCACCCGCCGGAATTCCTGCACCTGCTTCATGAAGGTGGACAACACATCGCGCAAAAACAACCGCAGATCCAGCGCCACCTGGTCGTTGCGGCTTCGGCCTGTGTGGAGTTTTCCTCCGACGGGGCCGATCAGCTCCGTCAATCGGCGCTCAATCGCCATGTGAATGTCTTCATCCTGCGGCGAGAATGGAAACCGCCCGCCGTCCAGCTCCACCTTCACGAATTGTAAGCCTCGCACAAGCTGACCCGACTCGCGGCCAGTCAGAACGCCTGCCCGCTCGAGGGTTTTGCAATGGGCGATGCTACCCTGGATGTCATAGGGATACAGTCGCCGGTCGTAGGCGATCGATGACGAGAACTGCTCCACTAAACGGTCCGTTTGCTCGGCAAACCGGCCACCCCAGGCCTTCCCTTTGGGCAAGGCCCGGCCGGACCGTTGCGGAGCACGCGCCGACTTGCGCCCGCGAGCGCCGACAGGTGTGGATTTCGCCATTACCTGCCCGGCCTCTTCTTACGTTGTGCGCGAATCGCCAAGCGGAGTGCGTTGAGACGAATGAATCCCTCGGCATCTTTCTGCCGGTACACATCGTCTTCTTCGAACGTCGCCATGTCCAAGCGATACAATGAGCGCGGAGACTTCCGTCCAACAACCGTACAGGTGCCTTTGTACAGCTTCACCCGCACAGTACCCGTGACATCTTTTTGAGCCTCATCAAGGGCTACCTGCAGCATTTCACGCTCGGGGGCATACCAGTATCCGTAATAGATCAGCTCGGCGTAGCGCGGAATGAGACTATCCCGCAGGTGCAGCACTTCCCGATCCATCGTCAGCGATTCCAAGCCACGATGCGCCGCATGCAGAATGGTTCCACCGGGCGTTTCATAGACACCGCGTGACTTCATGCCGACGTAGCGGTTTTCCACGAGATCGACGCGACCGACGCCATGCTCGCCGCCCAACTTATTCAGGTGCCCCAAGAGTGCGGCCGGGCTCATCTTCTTTCCGTCCACCGCCACCGGATTGCCGGCGACATATTCGATCTCGACTTCACGCGCCTTGGCCGGCGCGCGTTCCGGCGAAACCGACATGACGAAAATTTCCTCCGGCGGGGCCTCCCACGGATCTTCCAGAATGCCCCCCTCATAACTCGTATGGAACAGGTTCATATCCATGCTGTAAGGCTTGGCCTTGGTCGCGGTGACGGGGATGCCGTGCCTCTCCGCATATTCAATCAACTCCCGCCGCGAGCGCATCGTCCATTCCCGCCACGGCGCAATAATCTTGATCTGGGGATGCAGCGCCATGTATGTCAGCTCGAACCGGACTTGGTCATTGCCCTTTCCCGTCGCGCCGTGACAGACCGCTGCAGCGCCTTCCTTGGCGGCAATCTCGATTTGCCGCTTGGCAATGAGCGGCCGCGCAATCGACGTGCCTAACAGATAGCTCCCTTCGTAGATCGCATTCCCACGCAACATGGGAAACACGTGATCCTTGACAAACGTCTCCCGCAAATCCTCGACATACACCTTCTTCACACCCAGGGACTGCGCCTTTTTCTTGATGGCCTTCAAATCTTCGCCTTGCCCGAGATCGGCGCAAAAGGCCACCACTTCGCAGCCATAGACTTCTTCCAGCCATTTGAGAATGACTGAGGTATCCAATCCGCCAGAATAGGCCAGCACCACTTTCTTGTACGACGACTGACTCATACCACTCCTTTTCCTTACGTCTTCCGTGCGGTTTTCTTTCCGAGGAGCCTGACCAAAATCGCCTTCTGCATGTGCAACCGGTTCTCCGCCTGATCGAACACGACCGACTGCGGGCCATCCAAGACCTCGGCGCTGATTTCTTCGCCGCGATGGGCAGGCAGGCAATGCATCACCAGCGCATCGGGCTTCGCGCATTTCAACAGGCGCGCATTGAGCTGATAGGGCGCAAGGGTCTTGAGGCGCTTAGCCTGCTCCCGCTCCTGTCCCATGCTGATCCAGACATCGGTATAGACCACGTCCGCATCCTTGACGGCCACAGAGGGGTCGGAGCCGATTTCAATGACCGCCCCCGTCCGCTCCGCTTCTGCCAAAGACAGCTCCACAATACGCCGGTCCGGCTGATAGCCGGGCGGACAGCCCACCGCGATCGTCATCCCCATCTTGGCGGCAGCTTCGATGAGCGAATTCGTGACATTGTTCCCATCGCCGACATAGGCGAGCTTGAGGCCCTTCAGCCGTCGCTTTTTCTCCTGAATCGTCAACAGATCGGACAGGGCCTGGCAGGGATGGTTCAGATCGGTAAGGCCGTTAATCACAGGAATGCTGGCTTCGCGGGCCCACTCTTCCGCGATGGCATGATCAAACGTTCGCAGGACAATCGCGTCGAGGTACCGCGACAACACATGGGCCGTATCGGCGATGCTCTCGCCCCGGGACAATTGGATGTCGCCCATGGGCAATACCATCGCCTGGCCGCCGAGCTGATTCATGCCCGCCTCGAACGACACGCGCGTCCGGGTCGATGGCTTCTGAAACAGCAACCCCAGCATGCGGCCTTGCAGCAGAGGATGAGAGACGCCGCGCCGTTGTTTGACTTTCAGCTGGGCCGCGAGGCGCAACAATCCGGTCAGCTCGTCGGTGGGAATCGAGAGCAAATCCAGAAAATCTTTCCCGAGGCCGGTCCGGGGAGTTGACCGACGAAGACGCCGCAACATACGCGCCACGACACAATTAATGGGTTGAAGTGGTTCGTTGACTCAAAATTTGTGAGAGCGAGGCCAGGAGGCGATCGATCTCGCGCTCCGTTATGATGAGCGCGGGCACGAAACGCAGCACCCGCTCTCCAACGCAGTTGATCAATAACCCTCGCGTCAGACAATCGGCGACAACCGATTTGCCGTCGACGTCCAATTCCATGCCCTGCAACAGGCCCATGCCGCGCACCTCTTTGATGCAGCGATGCCGTTCTTTCAAGGTCGCCAGCCCTTTTGCCAAATACTCGCCCATCCGCCGGCCCTGATCCAAAATCTTGCCGTCCAGCAAGACCCGCAATACCGCGAGCGCGGACGCACAGGCCAAGGGGTTCCCGCCGAACGTCGAGGCATGGGTTCCGGGGCCGAAGGCACGAGAGACACTGTCCGTCGCCAGGCAGGCGCCGATCGGAACTCCACCGCCAAGGCCTTTCGCGAGGGTCATAATGTCCGGCTGCATCCCGAATTGCTCATAACAAAAGAGGGTACCGGTCCGGCCGATGCCGGTTTGCACCTCGTCAAAAATCAGCAGGACGTCACGTTCCCGGCATAATTCTCGGAGGCCCTGCAGGTAGCCCCGTTCCGCCACATGCACTCCGCCTTCGGCCTGGATTGGCTCCAGCATGATGGCCGCCGTCTTGGGCGTGATCGCTCGTTCGAGTGCTGACAGATCATTAAACGGCACATAGGAAAAGCCCGGCAGCAACGGAGCAAATCCCTTTTGGACTTTGTCTTGGCCGGTAGCCGTCAGCGTGGCCATCGTGCGCCCGTGAAACGAGCTCGTCATCGTGATGATCTCGTGACGATCCGCGCCATATTTGTCGTACGAATACTTTCTGGCCAGCTTGATCGCCGCTTCATTCGCTTCCGCGCCGCTGTTGCAGAAAAACACCTTCTGCGCAAACGAATGTTCGACCAGAGTCTGGGCGAGCCGCACTTGGGGCTCGGTATAATACAGATTCGATGTATGGAGCAGATGCTGCGCTTGCTTCTGGATGGCAAGCACCAGATCCGGATGTCCATGCCCGAGCACATTCACCGCAATGCCGGCCACGAAATCGATGTACTCCCGGCCCTCCAGATCATAGACCTTCGAGCCACGCCCCCGCACGATCGAAATCGGCTGACGCTGGTAGGTATTCATCAGGTACTGTTCGGCATTGAGACGCAACTCACCCGTCGGCATGACACACCTCTCCCATCGTGAGTCGGCGAAGCTATCATAGGGCACAGGTGAAAGCAACCGAACCAGCGCCTATTCGCGGCTCCCAGCGCGGCGGCGAGATGAATCGCTCGGGGTTTCACAGGGGCGTCCCTTGACGGGAAGAGATGGCGGATGGGATAAGGGGACGATATGAAAACCTGCTCGCAATGCCGGCAAGAAAACCGTGACGATGCCCGCTTTTGTCACCAGTGCGGGGCCCCGTTTGCGCTCGAAGCTCGCGCTGCCGCCAGCGAGACGGAACAGGACGCGCCCCAGACAGATACAGAACTGTTGAAAGCCTTCATCGGCCCCAATGCCGACCGCTACCTGGAAACCTTCAAAAAATTCTCAGGCCCGGGCGGACCGCAATTCGCATTGAGCTGGCACTGGCCGGCCTTCGTGTTCGAGCCATTTCTCTGGTTTCTGTACCGGAAAATGTATGTCTACGCGCTCATCTATGCTATCGGCCCGGCCATGGCCTTTTACATCACCCAGGACTTGTCCGCCGACATTGTCTGGCGGGTCATTGCGGGAGGCAGCGCCAACTACATCTATTTCTGGCACGTCAAGGAACAGCTCGCCAAAATTAAAAGCGAGCGGGCCACGGGGGGAGAAACCCGCGAGCAGCTCTTAGGCGAATTGGGTGGCGTACAACCCTATGTCGTGTGGGTCGGCGTCGGGCTGCTCGTGCTGAAAATCGGATTGCTCGTCGCGATGTTTAAAGAGGGCCCGCCGGATGGACCGAAAGGCCCGCCTGCAAAACCGCACCCTGCCAGTCTGACGCACGTCTAGCAAAACAACGTTCACAAGTCGGCTTTAGCCTTCTGACAACAACCGTCACAAATCTGACGCGCCTATTTCAGGCTGGATATGAAGCTTAACGGATCTTTCACAAACTGAAAGGCAGAGGATTCCCTAATTTCATCTTTCAAAGCCGATAAACCAGGCTCTATCACTTTCCCGTCCTCACTGATGAACCAGCACTGAAGATCTCGAGAAAACTGCACTGCAGTCTCCAGCAATTCAATCGGTCCTTCTCTCAAGTCAAAGCGGAGATGGACTTCTACAATCGACTCACCTTCTCGCAAAATCGTTAAACACGACGTCTCGAGGCTACCGAGCACTTCGAGATCCTTCGACCACGTCTTCCCAGACGGAAGCATCTTTTCCACATCGCGCAACAGCGTAACAGGTAGCCGTTGATCCTTCCACCACACAATGGACTCTCGCTGCTCTTCAGTAAGAACCATCCCTGCACGCAGCGAGTTCGCCTCTGCGACCGCCTTCGGCACTAACTCGATTTGAAATTGCCAGACGGCCATTGCGTTATCCGAACCCTTGGGGCGAAATACACCCTCCAGGTCGACTCATGAAACTCCGGCCTTCGCTATTCGGACAGACGCTGCCTCTGCCACTCGATCCAGGACACGAACCAGTCAAAATCCTGCTGATACGCTGCTCCGCTGAGGTCGGGCGCCGCCTGCGTCTGTTCTAACTGGGTATAGGTGCGAGGCCAGTTCTTCTGCCACCACGACTTCAGCTCGTCCGGCCCGTAGGGCTGTCCGTTAGGGTTGGCGATCCCGGCAGCCGCGCAGAGACCGGCCACCAATGGCCAATAGCGATCCTTCCCAAGCCCAAGGCTGCGGAAGTGCTCGCGCAACAGAAAGACCACCCACAACTCGGCACTATTTTTCTTATTGTGCTTAAACGGCTGGGTCTGACGTAAGGGAACGGGATCGAATGTCTTGATCACTGAGGTGTAATCCGGCCCCCCGTAGCTTCCGGCCGATTCCGCAATCCCCTGCAGCATATTGGCTAGTTCGACCTCCACCATCGGTGGTCTGGCAGCCTGCGGCTCAGCAACGCCGGCACTCAGTGGATTGCTTGCCGTCAACAGTTCGATCAGCGGTTTCAGTTCCCTCAAGCGTACTGCGGCGGCCTTCAAAATCTGTTCGGATTCCAGCCAGTAGTCCGGGTCACCCTTGGAAGCCCGTTCCCGCCCTGGAGGCGGAAGCACGACGGGAATCCAGTAGCGCACCAGCACGAAGAGGATATATTCCACCTCCCCGCCGACCTGCACGGCACCTGCCAGGGCCTGACTTGCCCCCATCGCGCGACGGAAAAACGCCTCGACACGATCCTCAACCTGCAGGCGGCGTCCCATCTCCTGCCACCATTGCTGCAAGGAAGACCAGTCCGAAGGGGAAACATCCGGCATCGCGACATTCCACGGGTGAGAACCTTACAGGAGAAACCGGCGGCATGGTACTGACTGCCACCTTTGATTGCAACCGAGGTACTCGGACCGGGCTCTATGTGCGAAACAAGAGAGCTTGACAGGGTGAAGGGGAAATCGCATAACCTGTCGCGACAGGGTCATATCCCTTCGGACAAGGAGACGAAGCACGATGAGCAAACTGGTTCTCATTCGTCACGGCGAGTCGCAGTGGAATTTGGAAAACCGTTTTACCGGCTGGGTAGACGTCCCCCTCTCGCCGAAGGGGATCGAGGAAGCGAAAGCAGCGGGGAAAAAGCTGGCAGGGTTCACCTTCGATCGCGCCTTCTCCTCCGTCCTCGCTCGCGCCAACGAAACCCTGCGCTTCATTCTCGAAGCGATCGGACAGACGACCATTCCTGTTGAAAAAGACAAGGCGCTGAACGAGCGCATGTACGGTGAGCTACAAGGGCTGAACAAGGCCGAGACGGCCAAGAAGTTCGGAGACGAGCAGGTCAAAATCTGGCGACGCAGTTACGACGTGCGCCCTCCGGGAGGAGAAAGCCTGAAGGATACGGCGGAGCGGGTCCTGCCGTATTACGAGAGCCGGATCAAGCCCTATGTACTCAAGGGGGAAACCATCCTGATCGCCGCGCACGGCAACAGTCTGCGGGCGCTGGTCATGCAGCTCGAACAGCTGACCCGCGAACAGGTGCTGGAACTCAACATTCCCACCGGCGCGCCGTTGCTGTACGAACTCGACACCAACGGGAAGGTGCAGTCACACCGCTACCTGTGACAACATTCGGCCTAGGCGCCGCAGCAAACAGCTCGAAAGGTGCGGCTTACACACACTGGCTCAGGAGTTCTTGATACTTATCCAGCGGCACGAGATCGGGAAGTAGGACCAGCAACTTCGGCCGATCTTCGGGTTGAATCAACCCTTCGGTTTCCAGCAGATCTGAGATTTCTTCGGATGCTGCGATAGCGCCACCCTCGTAATCACCCACCGGCGCATATCGGGCGCGGCGGTCTTCGACCTCGTCGAGATACTCCTCCCATTTCAGCGCCCCCAGTTTGTACTCGGTCTCCCAATCGGCGCGAATCAGATCCATCACGCGATGGAACACCAGGTCACGGTACTTCCGCGGAATGTGCGCGTTGATAGCCGCCAGGACCCAGTAGAGCGTAAAGGACAGCAGTTCGCGCGTCATGGCGTCTTCATGCGCGTCCTCACCCTGAATCCCATAGTCACTCAACATCTCTACGGTAATCCGGCGCGGCATCAGTTTGTACAAGGCATCAGCGGCTTCAGCCGGTGTCATGGATTCCTTTTTCATGCCCATCCTCCCTCAGGACGGCAGGATACTGGAGCCCCTGACGGATTGACAATACTAAGATGCGGGCGCCCTGATCACCCTTGCTTGTCCGCAGCAAGGGCCTATGCTACATACACCCACCACCTATAGCTTGTAGGACTATGACATACGCTCGACGTATCCGACTTTTTCTCGCCGGCCTTGCCTTCATCGGATTTCTTTCGCCTCGCGCCGCCCAATCCGCCGATCCGCAGGAGCCGCATTGGGGCTTTGCGACCGATCTCGGGCTCTGGACCGGCACGACGAACAACACAACTTTCGCGTTGGGATTCGGTCTCGATTACTACATGGACCCCAATTTTTCCTTCGGCGGGATGGCCCTCTTCACCCCCGTCGGTGATCTCACGCAAATCGGCGTGGCCGGCGTCGCCAAATATCATCTCCGCCTGAACAGTGGATTCAACCTCGTGCCCTTTGCCGGACTTGGTATTCTGCATGCCGATCTGAATCGCGGCAGTGGACCCGGGAAGATCGATCGCAACGACACCAGTCACTTCATTCCCCTGGGCATGTCTTTGGAATACCAAGTCGGACCGAAGATCGCGTTCTCCACGCCCCTCATGGTGAATCTGCATCACATCACCCTCTCGCCGCCCGTCCCGAACGACAACACCAGCGTGGCACTCCTCTTCGGCATCCGCTGGGGGCCGTAGGCTTAAGCCCCTCACACTCTGCCCAATCGGACTGCACAACAATTGACTGCCGGTTAGAGGACAGGCGGGTTCGCATCAAGAATGGCCGGGAAAATTTTCATCTCCTCCCACATAGGCTTGATGACTGAAGAGGGATGGCCTCGATTTCCCCCTCTTGCAAGAACACTCTACCTAAGAACTCTGCGCTATCTTCGAAAGGCCCATCCGCGATGCATGCTCCATGGCGTCATTGAATGTTCCTGATTTCCAGAAAGAGAAATAGACAACTCGATCCAATGATCCGAAACTCGCAAAACCCCGACCTCTCCTTCAACCTGATCTGTGCACCGCTTTATAGGATGCGCATATCGACAAAGTGAAGCTTTTCCCGACAAAGAAGGGATGAGAAACCTATTCCCTTCCTGCTGTGAATACACCGGCACGTAGAGATAAAGGTCGTCCTCACCGATCATAAAGGGAAAGAATACCCCGTGCGAATGACGCAGATGAAAGATGTCTAGATTCCCCTGATTCGAAACATCCACATGCCATACGGAAACGCAGCCACCGAGCATGAGCAAACACACCACCGACAGGGGACGAAGTATCTGCATCATTGCAGTGATGGGACGATCGACCATACGCTGCATCTGCGCCAGATTAGCCGAGGGGTGGGACTTCACTGTACGTAACCGTTGCCTCGCATAATAGACCGCGTTGCATAAATACCTGGGCACCGATTCTAACAGGCCACGACTAAGTCTCACGGTAGCGGAAGCACGCTCCTCTTGTAAAACGCCAACTCTTCAGCAAAGCCACCGTCACGACTCACGGCTTCGAAAAGGTTGGAGCAGCCGCTCAAACGGGTTCCAAGCGAGGCCGCAGCAGAGCGAGGAGGCGAGGTGTACCCTTGCGGTACGTTGAGTCTCTGAGCGAGACGAGAACGAAGCTGGGGAGACGTTTCAGCGGCTGCTCTGGCGGATGTTCAAACGGGTCTTGCTGCAAGGCCGCAGTGAGCGAAAAGCTGAGGCGGTACCATTCGAGTACGTCGAAGTTTTGAGCAAAACGAGAACGCAGCAGCCAGCCCGTTTCAACATCCGCTACGCGGCTTGGGCAGGACGCCACCTGAGCCCCACATGCAGCAATTCCTGTAGCAGGTCTTTGTAGGCGAGGTTCGCTTTTTCGGCAGAGTCGGCAAAGTCTTCACCGCTGGCGATCTGAGGATTCGGATTGGCTTCAATCACATAGACCGTCCCCGCTTGGTCCATCCGCATGTCGATACGCGCATAGCCGCTCAGTCCCAACGCACGGTAGACGCGTTTGGCCAGATGCTGAATATGATCGATCACTCCGTCCGGCAAATTCCTCGCTTCGCATGAACGGATCCCGTATTTGTCCTGGTACTTGCGGCTCCATTTCACGCGTTGAGTGGCGATGCGCCGTGACTCATCCGGCATCTTATCCATCACCAGTTCCCAGACCGGGAACACTTGCAAGTGCGCGTTACCCATCACGCCGACATACAACTCCCGCCCTTCGATATACCGTTCGACGAGGGCTCCGGTTCCGACATTGTCGTGAATGAAGGCCACCCGCTCGCGCAACTTCTCGTCATCGTCGACAATGGAGGCTTGCGAAATGCCCAGCGACGCTTCTTCGGTGATCGACTTCACGATCAAGGGGAACGGCAGATATTTGGGACGACGCACCATGCGGTGAAGCGGCACGACCATAAACTCCGGATAGGGAATCCGATGGTAGGACATCACTTGTTTGGCTAACGCCTTATCCCTCGCCAGCATGAGTCCGCGCGGGTTGCAGCCGGTGTAAGGAATTCTCATCAATTCGAGATAGGAGACGACATTCTGGTCGTACACCGCCACACCGTCGAACTCTTCCAGCAGATTGAAGGCAATGTGCGGTTTCCAATCCTCTACCGCCGCGCGAATGACTTCCAGGTCACTTTTCACACCGAGCGCCTGCACGTCATGGCCAAGTTTGCGCAGAGTCGAGACCACGTCATACTCGGTTTTCCACGCGGCAGTGTCTAGATCCTGACCGTTGAGTTGCTCCGGCGGAACCAGATCCTTATGCATGAGCACGAGTACGCGCATTCGTCTCATAACGCCACCTTATGTCTCCCGCTGTGCAGGTAATTCATGGTCTGCACCGTCAGCAGGATCGCAAAGTCGAGTTTGGCCTGCTCCGTCTGTTGCGTCAGATGCAACTTCGACGCATGACACCGTTCGATCATGCCTTCTAAGACTTGATCGATCGTGTATTGGTACTCTCCCGTCCACTCAGCCACCCGGCGGCGGATCTCCTTCCTCGTTCGGCGAAGGAACTCGGCGGCGCTGGGATTTTTGGCATAGGCAACTCCGGCCGAAAACAATTTGTTCAGGTCCGTGTCGTAGGAGGAGGCCCGGCCGATTCCGTAGTGCTTTCGCTTTTCCTCATAATGGTCCCGCAGCGTCTTGTAGATGCGCGGCAGCGGATCGAGTTGTTGCCGGCCCGTGACCATGGGCGCCACGCCGGCGAGTTCACCCATGAGCCGTTCCATGAAATCCAGCTTCTTCATGACCGGCCAACCACGGTAGCGCTCCTTCCAGAGCGACCCCGCATCCAGCCACACGGCAAACGTTTCGGCAAAGTCTTCATCCGGATGGCTCTGGGCATACCAGACATCCAGGTGGCGGACGAAACTCCGGCTATAGGGTCTCGGGGTGTAGTATTCGGGATAGGGTTGAGAGGAGCGGCCGAAGAGTTTCTGCCGACGGCGGCGACGGCGCAGCAAGAACGCGTTTTCAATCGCATGCCCGGCCTCATGGCGCAGGATGCGCATGCACCAGTCGTGAGTTCCACCTTCCACTTCCAACATCTGGCTGGCTTCCAGCTTGGCCAACCGCGGGTGCGCAAGGTAAAACGGGACGGCGATACCCGGCACCCCGTCTGGCGTAAACCATTCATCCGAGAGCCAGAAGTGCGGCCTGAAGACCAATCGGCGCGCGTCCAATTCGCGATACAGTTGTTCGATCGGCTCCTGATAGAAGGTGCCGTCGAGGCGCAGATCGAGATCGCACATGCGAAGATCGAGCAGCTGTTCGTCCGTCCACTCTGCCCAGACCGGCACCCGACCGCCCGGTTCAGACCTCTGTCGTCGATGAATCTGTGTCCGCCCCATCGTGCAACCACCAAAAAGCCCCGTCCGGCGCCCTTTTGTTCTGTTTCAACTATAGCAGCTCGCAAGAATTGTGCTGCCCGATCACTGGGCGAGTCACGTCGAGGCTCAGGGAAAACCCTCGGAGCGGTGAACGCCGCCTGGTGATAATGACGGGACGTGATTCACGCCGGCGTCGAAAATTGGGAATCGTCCGTAGGAATCGCTGAATTCCCGCGCCACCCTCGATGAGCATTCGGCCTATCCCATTCGCGCCCCTTCTTGAGCTAGAATGCCTGGCCATGCAGCCGACCAGCACAAAACCCGTTCCAGCCCCTGCGCGCCCAGCCGCACAATCCGAAGAGATTGAACGGGTGGAAACCCGCCTCTGCCGTCTCGTGGGACAAGCCATTGCGGACTACCGCATGATTGAGGATGGCGATAAGGTGATGGTGTGTCTGTCGGGGGGGAAAGACAGTTACGGGCTCTTGGACATTCTGCTATCGCTACGCAGCCGGGCCCCGATTCACTTCGACATCATTGCCGTCAACCTGGATCAGAAGCAGCCGGGATTTCCTGCCCATGTGCTGCCGGAGTATCTCACTCGCCGCGGCGTTCCTTTTCACATTGAAACGCGCGACACCTATTCCGTCGTCAAACGATTGATTCCGGAAGGGCAGACTACCTGCTCGCTCTGTTCACGCCTGCGGCGCGGCCACCTCTATCGACTGTCCACGGAATTGGGCGCGACCAAAATCGCCTTAGGCCATCATCGTGACGATATTCTCGAAACGCTGCTGTTGAATCTTTTCTTCACCGGCAAGATGAAGGCGATGCCGCCGAAGTTGCGATCCAAGAGCGGCCGTCACGTGGTGATTCGACCGTTGGCCTATGTGAAAGAGGCGGACCTGGCTCGCTATGCGGCCCTGCTTCAGTTTCCGATCATCCCCTGCGACCTCTGCGGCTCGCAGGAGGATTTGAAACGCAAACAGGTCAAGCAGATGCTGCAGGACTGGAATCAGCGTTTTCCCGGTTCCAACGACAGCATGTTCGCCGCTCTGGGGAACATCGCGCCCTCCCTGCTCCTGGATCGTTCACTTTTCAACTTTTCTGACCTGAAAGCGGACGCCGCCTCCCCTGACGCTTCTGTAAGCGATGCCGATGAGGATCTGCTATAGCGGTCGATCTATGACGCGTCACAGGTCCAGCATGGAACCAGCGCAGGCATACCGCTGTCGCAGGCCACCCAACGTTCGCTGGACATGTGAAGGAAAAAACAGGGGCAGAAGGAACGATCAGACGCGCTGGCGAAGATGGGTTCGCCGACCACATCGCAAACAACGGTAGGGATAGTAGCCGATCAGGAAAAAGAAAAAACCCAGCAGCCCCTGACGGCGCGAACGTTTTGTATACCCGGAGCACTTACCGCAGTACGACATATCCCCCACTCACTTGCGTAAAAGCCAAACGGACAACCAAGGGAGAATCCTACTGAAAGACCCTCAGGCGATGCAAGTCAAGTTTCCACGACAGGCCCATCGTGTATAGTCGGATACCTGTGGCAAGTCCGCACACCCTGTCTTCATTTAGAACAAGACGCATCTCCTCGCGGGCATCAGGTGCGGCGGCGCAAGCGGAAGCGGTAGAGACACAGCGTACATCGAAACGGATAGAAGCCGATCACGCGCATCACGAAATCGCGCCAACCATGACGGGTCACTCGCTTGGCGCTACCGGAGCACATTGGACAATACACCATGAAGACTGTCGTCACGCGCCTTTCTCCTTCGCATCGGGTAAGATGACCCCGGTGCGGGGGCGTGAGTGTGAAACAGTTTCCACGTGGAAGCAAGTCCTATCGCATGGGGGCCATCCGCGAGTATGAACCCGGTTCAACAGTCCCCTCGGCAGGGAGCCGAGCCCGCGCTGTGGTCCATTGCGGCCGCAGCAGCCGTGATACTGTTGACGCCGATGCTGCTGTTTTCGCTCGCCCCCGACGGGCCGATTCGCGATGGCGACACGGTCTTTTCCACCGGGGCTCATAAGGTACCTCTGTTTAAACCGGAGCAACACCGTCAGGCGGGATATGACGCAACCTGTCTGCTTGATCCGAAAGATCCGATGATCGTCCTTCATACCCCGGCGGAGGGGTCGGATGAAGAAGACATCATCGCGCAGGTCCAAGGCAAAAACACGATTGAATGGCCGTTTTGTCCTCCGCAGGCTGAGCTCATTATCAAACCGTACCACGTCACCCAGCAGCCCAGCATGATCAAAGATCTGCGAGACGGCTTCCTGAGGCTCTTCAAGTCTTCCTAGCCAGACCGCGGAGCTCAGGGCTTCCGCAACGCCAGAAACCGCTGGCGGAATTTCGCGACTTTCGGCCCAACTACATACGTGCAATAGCCTTCGAGAGGATTGCGGGCAAAGTACTCCTGGTGGTAGGACTCGGCTTCAAACCACCGAGTCGCCGGCACCACCTCGGTGACCACCGGGTTGGGATACAGATGCTCTTGAGTCACGGCCGCGATCATCTCCTGCGCGGCCTGCTGCTGTTCAGGAGTATGGTAGAAGATCGCCGATCGATACTGGGTGCCGACGTCGTTTCCTTGGCGATTCCGCGTCGTCGGATCGTGAATCACGAAAAATATCTCGAGCAGATCCCGAAAGCTGACCACGGCGGGATCAAATGTCACGCGTACCGCTTCGGCATGCCCCGTCCGCCCGCCACACACCTGTTCATAGGTCGGCTCATCTATCTGCCCGCCGATATATCCGGATTCTACCGATTGCACACCCTTGACCTGATCATAGACTGCTTCCAGACACCAGAAGCAGCCCCCCGCCAGGGTCGCAACCTCCATCGCCGCCTGCGCCATCAACGACCTCGCTTTCGATTTCGATCCACCATCTACGCTTGCCCGCCGTTCCACCACTCACGGCCTTCGCGCCGCAACAGCGCCTCGGCTTCTGGCGGGCCCCAGGTTCCACTCTGATAATTCGGGAAGGCCGCGGATCCGGGCAGAGATTTCCACACATCCAGAATCATCTGCACGACGGACCAGCCTAATTCAATATTGTCCGCCCGTTGAAACAGCGTCGCGTCGCCGGCCATAGCGTCGTGGAGCAGCGTTTCGTAGCCGGTTTGGGGCGCATTCCCGAAATAGTCGGCGTACTGAAAATCCATATTCACCTCCCCGATCCGCACCGTGGGACCAGGGACCTTGGCATCGAAACGCAGGCAAATGCCCTCGTCGGGCTGAATGCGGATGACGAGCACATTCGGCGCCAAACGATCAACTTGGGTCTTGCGAAACAACATGAAGGGCGCTTGCTTGAATTGGACCACAATTTCGGTCAATCGCCGGGTCATTCGTTTTCCCGTCCGCAGGTAAAACGGCACTCCGGCCCAGCGCCAGTTGTCGATGAACAGTTTCATCGCCACAAAGGTCTCCGTCGTCGATTCGGCGCCCACATGCGGCTCTGCGCGATACCCGACTACCGGCTTCCCATCGACCGCACCTTCGCCATACTGGCCAAATGCTACAAAACGCAACACGTCAAGCGAACTGAGCGGCACGACTCCGCGCAGAACTTTGGCTTTCTCGTCGCGCACGGCATCCGCGGCAAAAGAGTTCGGCGGTTCCATCGCCAGGAAGCAGAGCAACTGAAGGAGATGATTCGGCACCATATCCCGCATAGCACCCGCCTGCTCATAATACCGGCCGCGATGTTCGACCCCGAGGCTCTCCGCCACCGTGATTTGCACGTGATCGATATACCGCCGGTTCCATAACGGCTCAAAAATCCCATTCGCAAACCGGAACACCAGGATGTTCTGCACGGTTTCTTTACCGAGGTAGTGATCGATCCGATAAATCTGCCGTTCCTGCAGCACTCGCTGCAATTCATGATTGAGGGCTTTTGCCGAATCCAGATCATGCCCGAACGGTTTCTCGATGATGACGCGGCGCCAGGTGCCGTCTCGTTCCACGGTCAGGCCGTATTCCCCCAGGTGCGTCACAATCCGACCGAACAGGCCGGGGATAGTCGCCATGTAAAAAATATAATTACCCTGCGTCCCGGCGGAAGCATCGACCCCTTGAAGCAGGTCGTTCAGCCGGCGGTAGGTCGCCCCTTCCTGGAAATCCCCGGCCATGTAATGCACACGCTGAGAGACCCCCTGCCATACGGCGCGATCGGCGTTTTCCGGCAGATACTCGGGCATGAGTCGATCCAGCTTCGCGCGAAATTCTTCCGTCGTCGTCTCCGAGCGATCCAAGCCCACGATGGCGAATTGTTCCGGAAGGAAATGCCCTGCCATCAGGTTGTACAGAGCAGGCAGCAACTTCCGCTTGGCAAGGTCGCCATCGATGCCAAAGATGATCATGACGCAGGGCGTGCGTAGCTGTGCAAGGTCCATGAAAGGATCCTGGTTAGTTCCGAGATTGTTGTGGGGACATACGGTATCCTGCCTGATCCCTCCTCCAACCGCAACCACCGCACAGTCTCGTTGAGATTTTTTTGGTGAGGACGTCGTGGAATCTGACATCTGATCGTGCGGATCCGCTCATGCAGCACGACGTCTTCGCGATAGCGAACGCGCAGGACGCGGCTGACTGAATGGCCGGCACGCGTGTCAGAGAAGAGTTCGGGCCTTCAACTCAGACAATCGTCACGAGGGATCGTATCGGAAGAGAATGTCACGATGGAACGAGTGAGCGTGTTCGCGAAAGACAGGCGCGATTGGCCAACGGCGAGCGACCGCAGCGTTAATTGTTCTGGGTGCGCTTCAACCAGTCGATGAACCGCTGCAAGCGCGCATGCTCTTCGTCATGCACATGCACAAACACCAGGCCGAAGCCCGTGGCATTCGTCCATCGCACCTCCGCGACTTCGACCGTCAGCGGTTCATACGGCGCGGGGAATTGGACATGTAGCGACAAGTTGGCGCGCATGGGAAGCGACTCTTCGCTCGTGACATGGCAGCCATCCTTGGAAAGACTGGTCACCAGCCCGCTGCCGTCGATGGCGTGGCCGGAGAATGTGAGCGGCACCTTTATTTCATAGCGTGGTGTATCACGGCGCTCCACGGGAACCTTTCATCCGATGCTGCTGTGGTGGTCGATTCGAGAAACGTCCGCTGATGGATACGCTCTTCCGCCCATGAAATCAACCGCCTTTCACGGGAAGGGACCGGATCTGCCTTCTCTGCCTCGCTTGCCAGCCCTACGGTCTACGCGTTCCAGCAAAAAGGCCCTGGCAAGGAGTCCGCGGGGAACCCTCCTGCCATCAGCCGCATACCAAATCCGGCCGGGCGCTCGGCCTTGGCCGGGAAATTGATCGATTGCTCAGTCTTTCTGGCTAAAGTTCGGGAAATACCCTACCGAAAAGGTCTGTACGCCCTCAGGAGTAGAGGGCCCAAGGCAAGGAGGCCTTCACATGGACACGGATCTTCGTTCATCCACTCGCGTCACCGTTACCTATCCCGTCAGGCTTTCCGGCGATTCGATGATCGGGCAGGGCACGGTCGTCAATCTCTCCGCCCCCGGGTGCGCCATCGAAACGACACTTCCCGTCCGACCCGGCGATTATCTCGAATTACACGTCATGGCGCCGGACCAGGCCCGACCGCTGAATGTGGGGCTAGCCAAGGTTCGCTGGGCCACTGAGCAAAAAGCAGGCGTCGAATTTATCCGCGTGCGCCGGGACGACCAGAGCCGGCTTCAGCGGTTGATCGGCCAGGTCCTCGAAGAGTCAGCCATCGGATCTGAGCGGGACAGACAGGAATTGACGGCTGCCTGATCGGCACGGCAAGGCCAGAAATGGCCGCCAGACCTTCTCTCGAAAAAGTGACGATGATGTGCGGGAAAGTTGAGAAGGTAGCAGTCCGAATCTAATGCCCGCCGGGATCACCGGCGGGATTTGCCATCCGCTTGATGATGATTTTCCGCCCCACGGTCATGAGGGTGAAGGAAATCGCGAAGGCGATTGGAACGAAAATCGCCGTGGCCACGTTGGCATTCTTCACCCATCCCATCTCGTAACAGGCCTTCAGCACATAGCTGCCCAACCCCGTGAGATAGTACGTGATGACGATCACGGACAGACTTTCCACTGTGCGCTGCAGGATCGCCTGAGCCCGCGTCGTAGAATCCACGCTGGCCAACAGCTTCATATTCTGATCCTGCAATTGGATATTCTGCTCCTGCAGCCGCAACTCGATATGCGTTCGCAGCACCGCCACGGTCGCTTCAAAATCCTTCTCCATGGCATCGATGCGACGGAGCAGCTGCTGGTAGCCGTCAGTCACCCCGGTAATCTTCCAACTGACATACTCTGAAATCTGGCGCAGCGGGGGGTAGGGTCGCTCCTGCAATGCGACCAGGTTGCTCTGGACGATGCGGTCGTACGGCACCGAGGCGGAGAGACGGTATCGCATCGACTCTGCCAGCCGGCTCACCTGCAACAGGTCTTGGGTGAGCACCGTCAGCCATTTCTGCATCGTCGGGGGATTCGTCCCGCCCAATTGCTCGATCAACACCGCCCGTTGATAGAGGTGGCGTTGCTCATAGTCATGGATTTGATCGACGGCCCGCGAGAATGCCTTCATCGGCAACATGACCAGGTGGTAATAATTCTCGATGGCGACGATCGTATCGACAATCTTCGCCACCTGTTGCCGAAGCGCCTGCTCCGAGGTAGAGCAAATCAAGTACCGTTCCCGGTCGAACTCATCGGGCGTAAAACTCGTCACCGCGACGATGTCGTCTCCCAGAATCCGGCTCCCGTACACCATAGCGCCGGGAAGCCGAGCCGGCAGTTCGCGATCGAGCGGTAACTCCTGCGGCAGGAACAGAAGATCCAGCGCATTCACGCGCAGTCCGAGGGGACACAACGGCATCTGATAGCCCGGAAACGTGATCGGCCCGAAATCGAGCGGCGTGTTCGAGTCCCCCACCACATGCCAGACCTGGTAACTGTAGTACTCCGTGTGCGCCTCCCACACGACGACGAGACGATCGCCGTTGGGCGCCGTCTTGAACCCGTAGCCAAACCGCTCCTCAATGGCTCCTTCCGAAATTTCGAGGGCCTGGAGCAGATGCTGAAATTCCCGCCGGCTATTGGGCCGTTCTACCGGCGGATTCGCCATCCGGTAGGCGACATGATGGATGTGCGCCGGCACGCCGAGCCATTGCGGCAGGTACTGCTTATTCGATTGATGGATCCGGTTCAAAAACCCCGGGGGGCGGGAATGCGTTCCGGTCGACTCGACAGGATCCGTCATATCACCTCTGTCTCCCACTGAACCCGGCCCAGGGCGCTGCCGAGCCTCTCCAATCCGATCGCCCCTCGTGACGAGGCCGGCATCGGAGACAGGCAGCAGAGGCGAATGGAACGGACTTCGTCATTACTCGTCTTCCTCTTCGATATCTTCAATGCCTTCGTAACTGACATCGCCCTCGTGGATGGACGACGCCATCTTTTCACAGGCTGATTCAATAATCTCTTCGGCCTCCTCGGGAGAGTCGGCTGAAATCAAAAACTTCACGGTAATCCCAAAGCGCTGGTTCACAATCGTACTCCTTCGGCGAAATAGGCGGCAGAAAGTCTGTCGCCTGCTGTGGC
>CAADGJ010000108.1 GCA_900696505.1 uncultured Nitrosospira sp. | reverse complement strand
GACAACCGAGGTAGTCCAAGCGACGCTGCTTCCCTTTGCGCCGGTGCAGCCGTTGACTGCGGGGGATGATCGCGGGCAGGCCGTGCATCACCTGGTGCTGGACCCGGTCTACCAATTGAAATGAGGCTGCCATGACAACGTGGAGCATCCATCGACGCACATTCTTGCAGGCCGCCATGGCGCTCCCGCTTCTGTGGTTGCGCCCGGGTTGGTTGTCGCTGCTCCGGGCGGCGGATACAAGTAATTTCTCGGAGCGGTCGCACAAGCGTGAGCGTATTCTGTTGCTGGTGGAGCTGCAGGGTGGAAATGACGGTCTCAACACGGTCATCCCATACGATGACGCGGCGTACTACCGGGCGAGACCGCAACTGGCAATCCCGCGTGATCAGGTTCGACAGCTAACTCCCAAACTCGGTCTCCATCCAGCCCTGTCGCGGTTGATGCCGCTGTGGGAACGCAAGGAGCTGGCGTGGCTCCAGGGCGTCGGGTATCCCAAGCCGAATCGATCCCATTTTCGTTCCATTGAAATCTGGGACACAGCCTCGGATAGCGAAGAGGTGCGAGACAAGGGATGGCTGTCTGGCCTGTTTGCACAGTACCCGTTGCCGGCCGGATTTGCGGCCGAAGGCGTTCTGTTGGGCAGGGGAGACGCGGGCCCCCTGAGCGGAGGCACGACGCGCACGATGGCGCTGCATGATCCTGCACAGTTATTCCGTCAGGCCGGTGCGCTCAAACCGCTGTCTGCGTCTACGACGAATCGCGCACTCGCCCATATTCTGGAGGTTCGGCGGGAGATCTCCCAAGCGGCCATCGATGTGCAGCAGCGTGTTCAGGAGGCGCCGCCGCTTGCGATGGACTTCCCGACTCATAAATTCGGAAAACAACTGGAAGTCGCGGCCAGGCTGATCGCTGCGAAGGTGCCGGTTGCGGTCATCAAGGTCACTCACGGCAGTTTCGATACCCACGCTGGTCAACTGTCTACCCATCACCGGCTGTTGGAAGAGCTGACCCAAGGATTGATGGCGTTCCGCGCGGCAATGGAACAACGAGGACTCTGGAGTCAGGTGTTGGTGATGACCTATTCCGAGTTCGGCCGCCGGGTCGGGGAGAATGCCAGCCACGGTACTGATCATGGCACCGCAGCCCCGCATCTCTTCATGGGCGGGCGCGTCAGGGGCGGCTTGTATGGCGCACCGTGTTCGCTGACGGACCTGGAAGGCGGCGATCTGAAATATACCCTCGACTACCGCAGTCTGTATGCGACCGTGATTGAACAGTGGTGGGGCCTGCCGGCTGTATCATTCGGTGGCGGGCGTTATCCGGTGGTGGACTGCCTGACGTGAGCGGGCGGGACTTGATTTCGCGCGGAATTCTTCCTATCCTGCGGCCCTCTGAAAGGAAGGTGACGTCATGCTGAGGGAACTACTACGAACCGGTGTTGCGGTGGCGCTATTGGTGTCGGTCACATTGTTGCCCGCGTTGACGTCACGGATCCAGGCAGAAGAAGGTGGCGCGTCGAATCCCTCGTCCGTCACGCAGTCTCCGGCACCCCGCCCAGGGGCATTGCAGCAGACGCCCGCTCCGGTGGAACCGTCATTGCCGCTCCTGATGGCCGAGGGATCGAATTCCTGTGAGATCGTGTCCTGCGGCATGGGCATCAAGCAAACCTGCCAAATCACCTGCCCAGCCGATAAAACGCCGAAGTGCAGTTGCGATTGCGAGCGGAGCTTTGGTCCGATGTGTATGGATTACAAGGCGAACTGTCGCTGCGAATGAGGTAGGCTGCCTCGGCTACTCACTGTCCGGCGAAAACGATTCCGTCCCACCCACGCTCAGGCTAGGCCCTGGCACGCGGTACTGCTCTCCTGCCCAGGCTCCCAAATCGATCAGTTGGCAGCGCTCGGAACAAAACGGGCGCCAGGGATTGTCCTTCCAGGCGGTGGCCTGGTGACACTCGGGACAACGGTGCGGTGACGTCTGGATGGCGGACAAGGCTCTTACCTTGGTGCAGGTGGTATTGAGGGAGAGTCTATCACTCTCGTACCGAAGGCGGCAAACAACTCGCCGGTCAGGTAGGCCGTGTGCTCTCCATCCCGCCAGTGTTTTCGTCGCATATAATCATTGAGCAGACGACCGTCGGCAGTGCGATGAATATGCGGATGCGCCACATTCATCCGGTATCGCTCGATGGCGCCGGCCACCCGGCTGATGAAGACGATGGTCCCGTCCTGCTCCACCTGTTCCACGATGCCGACATGGGTCAGGGGATCGTTGACCAGGCCATCCCCGTTGAAATCCCAGGTATTGTCGAAGAACACCAGGTCTCCGGCCTGTACCACCGGTCCGCGATGGAGTCGACCGTTTTTCCGGATATGATTGTAAATGAGGCCCACGCCGTTGGTTCTGCCGTCGGCTGAGCCGTCTGAGTAGAGATCAATCCCGTGGGCGAGATAGATGGCGCGAGTCACTCCGGCGCAATCGTAACTGATGCGACGGCCCTGGCTTTCGATCGTCGTGGCGCCGACCAGGTTGACGGCTGTGCGAACGATCGCCTGTTGACGGGTGTCGATGTGGCTGGCACGGCAACAATCGGGAATGGGAGTGACCGCCTGCCGCAGTCCTTGTGACGACGGAGCGGCGCAAGCGGTGAGTGCGGAGGCGAGGGCCAGGCTACACCATGCACGTGAGAGCGTCAGCATACTCTGTAAGTATAGCGCGTCTTCGAACTATTCTCGCCAACATCATGCCAGACCCTCACGGGCTGCTCCGCAAGGCAGTCCGGCACATAGTACATGAACGGTAAAAGTTAGCATCTCCTGCCTTGCCCGGCGTCTTGCCAAGAGCCCGATCGCCCGGCAGGGGCTGATTCAGTAGGCTGTCACGCGCCGGCACTCGAGAAGACTTGTTTGATCAAGGCCTGCGCATCCTCCTGAATCTGGAGGAGATGGGCCTGTCCCTTGAAACTCTCCGCGTAGAGTTTGTACACATCCTCCGTCCCGCTGGGGCGGGCGGCAAACCAGCCGTTGGCGGTGGTGACTTTAAGGCCGCCGATCGAGGCCTTGTTTCCCGGCGCTTCTGTCAACATGGCGATGATGGGTTCCCCCCCGAGTTCCTTACTCCGGACCTGCTGCGGTGAGAATTTTTGCAGTGCGGCCTTTTGCGCTCTCGTGGCTGGGGCATCGATGCGCTCGTAGACCGGCTCGCCCAATTGGGCCGTCAATTCGCCATACAACTGCGCCGGATCTTTTCCTGTGACCGCCAGCATCTCCGCAGCAAGCAGGTTCATGATGATGCCGTCCTTATCGGTCACCCAGGTGGTGCCGTCACGACGGAGAAATGCCGCGCCTGCACTTTCTTCCCCGCCGAATCCCAAAGAGCCGTCGCTGAGCCCCGGCACGAACCATTTAAATCCCACTGGCACTTCAACCAGCCGGCGTTTTAATGAGCGGACCAGACGGTCGATGATACTGCTGCTGACGACGGTCTTCCCGACTGCGGCACTACTTTTCCACCCGGGGCGATGCGTGAACAGATAGGAGATCGCCGCGGCGAGGTAATGGTTAGGGTTCATCAAGCCGGCGCCTGGTGTGACGATGCCGTGGCGATCCGTGTCGGTGTCGTTGCCGAAAGCGAGGTCGAACCGGTTCTTGAGGGTGATGAGCGAGGCCATGGCATAGGGTGAGGAGCAGTCCATACGGATCTTCCCGTCCCAATCCAGCGTCATGAAGCGAAAGGTCGGATCGACCGATGCGTTGACGATCTCCAGATTCAATCCATATCGCTCCGCCAGGGGACGCCAGTACGCCACGGCGGCACCACCCAGCGGATCGACGCCCAGGCGCAGATTGGCCGCCTTGATGCGATCGAGGTCAACGACCTGCGCGAGGTCTGCGATGTAGGTCCCCGCGAAATCGTAGCGCGTGGTAGAGACCGCTCGAATGGCCTGCTCGTAGGGCATGCGTTTCACGCCCTGAAGGTTCGCGGCCAGGAGTTCATTGGCGCGGTTCTCAATGGCTTTCGTCACGTCGGTGTCGGCGGGGCCGCCGTGGGGCGGATTGTATTTGAATCCGCCGTCCTCGGGTGGATTATGCGACGGCGTGACGATGATGCCATCGGCGAAGCCAGAGGTTCGTTCGCGGTTGGTCTGAATGATCGCATGGGACATGACCGGGGTCGGCGTGTAGCCGTCGTCTTTATCCAGGCGAACCTCGACACCGTTCGCGGCCAGCACCTCCAGCGCGCTGCGCTGGGCGGGAGCGGAGAGCGCATGGGTATCTTTGCCGACGAAGAGAGGGCCGGTCGTGCCGGCTTTGATCCGGTACTCACAGATCGCCTGAGTGATCGCGAGAATGTGCGCTTCATTGAACGTTCGTTTCAAGGATGAGCCGCGGTGACCGCTGGTGCCGAAGCTGACGCGCTGTTGAACATCGGCCGGATCCGGCGTCTCCTGGTAATAGGCCTGCTCGAGTCGGGCAAGATTAACGAACTGTTCCGGTTGTGCCGGTTGGCCGGCGCGGGGATGCTGAGCCATGGACGCCTCAATTAGGATGGATGACGGGTGGATGCTGAGTGCCGATCCGCTTTGGCTCAGTATATACAGCTCGGTCTCGATTGTCAGGCGCGCTCGGTTGCGCGGTCCTCGGCGCGGGTGTTAAGATCCGCTCACGTTAAGGAGAGGGGTTTGACCATGCCGAATATCACCTTATTGCATTCACCGACCTGCGGAGCCTGTCCTTCGGCGAAACGCCTGTGGAAGGAACTCAGGGTAAAGTATAGCTTTAGCTATCGCGAGGTCGATATCACGACCCCGGACGGCCAGGAATTGGCAAATCGACATTCAGTCCGGGCAGTGCCCGCGACCATTATCGATGGCCGGTTGACGTTCGTCGGCGTGCCGCCTCGCCAAAGCGCCGAAAAGGCGCTGCAGCTGAAGATGAAACCGCAGGGCGCGTGAGATCGGAGATATATGACCGTTCCTGATGACGATGATTTCGAGCTCCCGATTCTTCCCATGATCGATAAGGGGCCGCCGCCGGAGTGCGGCACCTGCGGCGATCCGATGAAGTTTATCGACGGCGATTGGGCCTGTGTTGATTGCAACGGTGAACTCCTTGGCCCGGAAACCGGTTAGTGGCCGGATCGTCCACCGGTCGATATCGAATGAATACGATCAGCCAACAGGCAAGCCGTTGATCATGTCCCATTCACCGTGGCTCACTTCAGTTAGATGCTCCGCCTCGTAACCGGCCCATTCCATTCCACGCTCGAAACACGCCTCGTTCAAGATCTCCGTGCTCTAAAATCAAACGACCGGCTGGCTTCGCTGGCCATCATTGTTCCTTCCGATCAGTTGCGTCGCTCGCTCAAGCGTCTCTTCATCCTCCAAGAGAAGCTCTCCCTCCTGAATGTGCACATCCTCTCGTTTCATCAGCTAGCTCTGCATGTGGATCGTGAACGGTGCACCGCTGAAGGCATAGCCCCGGGACGGCAGATGGATCTGGTGTCAGATGTCTTTTTCGAGCATCTCCTGCGGCATATCGGGCAGCGCCGGATGCCACACACGGAGTCCCTCCGTCTCTCTCAGCTTCCGCACGGCGCCTGGCCGGCACTTTGGGCGAGTCTTCGCGATCTCAAGGATGCCACCGTGGATTCGGCTGTGGCCGTACGCGCGGTAGAGGAAGGGCAGTTTGCGCCGGAGGAGGGGGAAAAGCTCAAAGGATTATTTACCCTCTACGCAGCCGTTCGAGAGGGGAGCGCGGCCTTAGGCGTCGGGTCACCGGACGACTTGGCCTCGCTGGTCACTCCGTTTGTGCCTACTTCGCCATTTCTTCGCGGCCTCCACGAACTCTGGTACTACGGGTCGTACGATCTCACGCAAACTCAGCTCACGTTATTGGAATCCCTCGCTGCAACTCTTCCGGTCACAGTGTATTTTCCTGTCGATGCTCAGCCCGCCTATGGATTTGCGCGACAGTTCCTTGAACGGCATCTCTATCCGATGGCGGGAACCAGTGACGCATCGATGCTGGACTCACCGGAGCCATCTGGATCTGATGGGACAAGAGCCAATGTATCGGTTGAAGTCCGAAATGCGGCTGGGATCGACGATGAATTGACGCTGGTCTGCAAGCAGATCCTCACGTTGGTCGAAACCCACGGATATCGATTTGAGGAGATCGGCGTCGTGGGACGGACCCTCGTGCCGTATCAATCGACACTCGTGCGTCTTTTCGATCAACATCGCATTCCCTTTACGTCGACGGCCGCCGTTCCGTTGTTGCGAGAGCCGGCGATGAAAACATTGCTCCATCTGGCCAGGCTCAAGGGCAACGGTTTGCATTGTTCGGCGATGCTCGACGTCATCACCTCGCCGTGGAATCGCCGCCTGACGGCTCCGCAGGGAGGCGAACCGCCGCGACCGGACCTCTGGCGGTTAGCCGTCCATGCATTGGGAATTACGAAGGGCGAAGAGGAGTGGCGGCGCCTGGCGCAACTGGGACGTCTTGAGGCCTGGGCTGGTACCGGCGATGAGTCTTCCGAAGATCCGCTCGATGCCCTCTCGATTGATGGGCCTCAACTGCGATTGCTCTGGGACTGCGTCTCCCCCTTGATAGATGGAGTCACGGGGCTACCGGAATCCGGAGGATATGGCGGCTTAACCGATGCGTTCTGCGCGCTGGCCGAGGATCATCTTTCCATTCCCCTTGATATGTCTGATTCCATCGACGCGGCTACGCAGTCTCAAGGCATAACCGATGTCACCGAAGCACTGGCCGGGGCTCTTGCGCAACTCCGTGAGTTGGACCGGCTCGATGTCCGCATCACGTGGCAGGAATGGACGGACACGTTCGAGGGAATTCTGGAGCGGACTACCTACGCCTTGACGTCTCCGTCCCAACAGGGTGTGCAGGTGCTTGACGCCATGGCGGCGAGGGGCCTTGGCTTCCGCGCGCTGTTCGTCGTCGGCATGAACGAAAAAATGTTTCCCCGTTACATTCATGAAGACGGATTTCTACGCGACAGCCATCGTCTCGTGTTGAGTGAGACCCTGGGCTACAAGATCGATCAAAAATTGCAGGGCTATGGGGAGGAAGCCTTACTGTTCGAACTGCTGCGCGCCTCGGCCCGTGAACGTCTGTACCTGTCGTATCAACGGGCGGATGCCGCCGGTCGGCCATTGGCCCCCTCGGGATATTTGGATGGCATGGGAGTGGTGCCGCATGCTGCGGACGCACAGTCTCTGTTCGCTGTGCCGCGGCGATGGAAGGATCGGACGGCGTTGCCTTTATTCATTCCGCCGCTCCTGACGCGGGAAGAACATACGGTGAGTAGCGTCTTGCACGGACGCGATGCGGCTGCCCTGTTGAATGCAGGGGGGCGTGAGGGTGAGCTGTTTGCTCATGGTCTCGCTGCGCAAGCCCTGATCGAAAGCGGCGTGCCGGCCTTGAGTGCCTACGATGGCCTGTTGACGGACGCCACCTCCCATTGGAACCGGATCCGCGAACGCGGGATTTCGCCGACCGCGCTTGAAACTTATGCGCGTTGCCCTTTTCAGTATTTCTCGGCCCAGGTGCTGGACCTCGACGCGGTACGGCAGACGGTCTCGATGGAGCTGTCACCGCCCGCTATGGGGCAACTGTGCCATGATGCGCTGCGGCTCTGTTATCTGGCGCTGATTCGCCAAGGGTGGGGGACGGCTGCAGCGTCCGCTGCGGTTGTCACCGCGGAAGTCACTCGGGCCGTCACGCAGGCGTTCGCCGCCTATGCGATGACCCACGGGACCGGATATGCCCTTACCTGGCAGTTGGCCCAGGACACGGTTCGACATCTGGTCGAAGCGATGGTCAGGTTCGATTGCGAGGCCGCCGCAGCGTCAGGGTTTATTCCGGTCGAGTGCGAAATCGATGCAAAGGGTGTCCTCCCTGATGGCACCGCAGGCGAAGCCATTCCCCTGCGTGGACGATGGGATCGGCTAGACCGTCATCCGGTGTCGGGGGCGCTCCGGGTGATCGACTACAAATATCGCGCGAATGACCGGATAGACGCGAAGGATCGCCAGCTTCTGCAGGCGGCGGTGCGTGCGCAGCGGTTACAGCCTGCGCTGTACACGCTGATGGCCGTCGATGGGCCTGGCGAACAGCCTCACGGCCCTCAGCCTGAACAGGTGGAGTTTTTGTATCTCCTGCCACAGGGCATGCCGATGGTTGAGCGTGCATCGTTTCCGGCCTCTTGCTGGCAAGGTCCATCCGGTCCGATGTTGAGCCGAACGGTGCAACTCCTGGTTGATGGCATTCGGAGCGGGAGACATTTCATCGTGCCGGATACGGCCCACTGCGACCATTGTGAGTTTGCGACCGCCTGCCGGAAGGCTCATCAGCCCAGCTTGTGGCGGACGCGCCGTTCCTCCCTGGCCGGTGCATTACGCGCGCTGCGCTTTGAGAAGGTGGCACGTGACTGAGCAATCGGCAATCCCGGACCAGGCGGCGCGGGAAGCGGCGGCCACCACCTTCGACCGCAACGTCGTGGTGATCGCCGGAGCGGGAACGGGGAAGACCACCTTGCTGGTGAACCGGCTGTTGTATCTGCTCATGCGCCGGGCCGACCCGCTGGATCTCTCACGCATCGTAGCCCTGACCTTTACCAACAAGGCGGCTACGGAGATGAAGCTGCGGTTGCGCGAGCGGCTGCGATCCTTGGTGAGTCTCGAAGGGCGGGACAATCCGGCCACAGGGAGCGGGACGGTTTCGATCGCGGATTTACGCCTGCGTTTCGGCTGGACGACGGACGAAATTGTGGCGCGCGCTGAAGCGGCGCTGCGCGATATCGAAAAGGCGCAAATCGGGACCTTGCATAGTTTTGCCGCCCACCTGCTGCGTCTCTATCCCATTGAAGCCGGGGTCAATCCGACGTTTCAAACCGATGAGGATGGTTCTCGCTTCGAAGAGCACTTCACCGCGGAATGGGAGCTCTGGTTGGACCGTGAGTTGGGTCTGTCGGGATCCGATCATGGGCGTTGGCGGCTGCTGTTGGCGGCCTTCAGTTTGGAAGATCTGCGGCAATTGGCCTATAGCCTGCATAGCGATCTGATCGATCTCGATGGCCTGAGGGCGCAGATCACGGAGAACGGTCTCAACCAGGTGCTGCGCGACTGGTTCGCCGAGCGGAAGGCGCAAGCCGCACGTCTACTGGCCCGCTATGACGGTCCGAAACGGCGCAAGATCGAGTCGATGCTGGCCACGATTGTTGATCTGTTCGACCTGCTGCTCGACGATGGCTTGGATGGAATCCACGCCCTTCCACCTGACTCTCACGAGTTGCTGGCCAAAGAACTTGGAAAGGCCCCGAATGGGTGGGCCGAAGAAGACTTCGAAGAGGCCGAATCACTCCAGCGGATCGCCAATCGTTTGCTCAAGGTGGATCAAGGGCTGCTCGGGCAACTGTTGGAGGTATTGGCGCCGTTTATCCGCGCAGTCAGAAAATCGTTCCTGGATACGGGCTGGCTGACCTTTGACGGATTGGTGGGCAAGGCGCGCAGTCTGCTACGGGATTATCCGATGATTCGCGAGCAGCTGAAACGGGACTACCGCGCTCTATTGGTCGATGAATTTCAGGATACCGATCCGGTGCAATATGAAATCGTGTTGTACCTGGCGGAGCGGTTAGGTGAACAATCTACATCCTGGCGGACGATCGAGCTCGAATCGGGAAAGCTGTTCATCGTCGGCGATCCTAAACAATCGATCTACGCGTTTCGGCGGGCTGACATTGAGGCCTTCGACCATGTCGTCGAGCGGCTGGAACAAGGCGGTGCCCTGCGTTGCGAGCTCGCCACCAATTTCCGGAGCCACGCGCAGGTGCTCGACCTGGTTAACGGTGTGTTCAACCGTCTCCTGGTCGCACAACCGTCGGTTCAGCCGCCGAACGTTCCATTGACCGTGCAGCCGAATCGATCAAGTCAGTTCCGCGATACCGCCGTGGAGCTTCGTCTGGTGCAGTCTGAGGAGGAGGGCGACCTGGATTCGGCGGCAGCAACCAGAGTGGAAGCCGAGCATCTCGCATCGATGATCTCCCGGTGGCTGACTCCGACCGAGCCGGGAGGCGAGGCGGCGGTGACTGGCACCAGGCTCCGCCCGGGCCACATCGCGCTGCTGTTTCGGAAGTTGACCCAGGCCGAAGAGTACTTGGAAGCCCTTCGACGGCATGACATTCAGTACATCATCGACGGGGAGAAGCATTTCTATCGCCGGCAGGAAGTCATCGATCTGGTGAACATCCTCCGCTGCATCGAGAATCCCCACGACCGTATTGCGCTGGTCGGTGTCTTACGGTCGCCGATCGGGGGCCTGCCGGATTCCGCCTTGGTGAGTCTCCAGGAGGCCCGGGCATGGGATTATCGCGAACCAGGCCGGCTTTCGACGTGGACGAGTCCCCATGTTGAGCCGCTCCGACGGCTGTATACGGTACTGGCGAGGTTGCATGAGGCAGCTCCCCGTTGTCCATTGCCGCAGGTGATGGATCTGGTGTTTCAGCAGCTTCCTTTGCTCGAGCTGGCCGCGGCCTCGATTCACGGGGAACAGGCGGTGGCCAATCTGCTGAAGATACGACAGATGGCCGCGGACCTGGCTGATCGGCCGGCCCTCACCTTGAACGGGTTTGTGGAGTTGATGTTGGAGCGACTCCGCGAGCAACCGGATGAGGCGGAGAGTGCATTGTCTGAGGATACGCTGGATGCCGTGCGGGTGTTGACGATCCATAAAGCGAAAGGGTTGGAGTTCCCGTTGGTGATTTTGGCCGGGCTACACCATGGGGATGGGGCTGGTCGAGGGCCAGCTCGACCTCAGATTTGGCACGACTGGTCCACCGGCACGCAGGGACTCGATTTCGGTGGCCTCTGCACGGCGGGCGCGGTGCTGGTTGCGGAGAAGGCGCGGATACGCGAGCAGGCGGAACGCCGCCGGTTGTTTTATGTAGGGATGACCCGTGCACGGGAGTCTCTGGTGTTGTCGGGAGCGTTGCCGAAACGCCGGGTGCGCGGAGCCCTCCTGGATCTTTTGGAGCAGGCCGCGGGAGCTGAGTTCAGCGGGATCGGGCAGGGTGGGCTCTCAGTGGGAGGCGTCGGCCTGCGACACACGATTCTCAAGGGCGAAGACCGTTTTCCTTCCCGGGAACGGCCGCAGCCAACGATGTTAGAAGAGAACGTCGTCGACCAGGCTCTCTGCGATCG
>CAADGJ010000107.1 GCA_900696505.1 uncultured Nitrosospira sp. | reverse complement strand
CGGCGACCAGCGCAGCCAGCTCTGCGATCGCAATGTCTTGCCCGGCCCCGACGTTCATGATCATCGCGTCCGAATAGCGATCCATTAAAAACAGGCAGGCGTCCGCGCAGTCATCGACGTGCAAAAATTCACGCCGTGGCCCCCCGGTGCCCCAGAGAGTGGGAGTAGTCCCCTGCTCGCGCGCCTCATGGAAACGTCGCAGCAATGCCGCCAAAACATGCGCGGTCTGCAGATCGAAATTGTCGTTCGGGCCGTAGAGATTTGTCGGCATGGCGGCAATAAAATCGCACCCGTATTGTCGCCGATAGGCCTGACACATTTTGATCCCGGCGATCTTCGCGACCGCGTACCATTCGTTGGTCGGTTCGAGGGGACCCGTCAGTAAATACTCTTCCTTCATCGGCTGCGGAGAATCCCTCGGGTAGATGCACGACGATCCCAGCAACAACAGCTTCTTCACACCATGGAGATAGGCCTGGTGTACCACGTTGGTTTGAATCGCAAGATTGTCGTAGATGAATTCCGCCGGCAAGGTACTGTTCGCCAGAATACCGCCCACCTTGGCCGCAGCCAGATACACGTACTCCGGCTTCGTCTCGGAAAATAATCCAGCGACTTGCCTGTTATCACGCAAATCCAATTCGTGGCTGGTGCGCACGATCAGATTGTCATACCCACGGGCCGCGAGGGCCCGTACGATTGCGGATCCCACCATTCCTCGATGCCCGGCCACGTAAATACGCGCGTGTCTGTCGATCACCCCTAGGCCCTCCTCGACGCGGTCCCCTGCATCTTCAGCCGTTCGGCTTCTATATCCGCCTCGACCATCATGATTCCCAACTGGTGAAAATCCACAGTGGGCTTCCACCCGAGTTCCCGGCGCGCCTTTGTCGAATCGCCGATCAGCAAATCGACCTCTGTCGGGCGGTAATACCGTGGATCAATCTTCACATGACGCTGCCAGTCGAGCCCCAGATGCCCGAAGGCCACATCGAGAAACTCGCGGACGGTATGCGTCTCGCCGGTTGCCACGACATAATCATCAGGGTCGTCCTGCTGCAACATGAGCCACATAGCCTGCACGTAGTCACCGGCATAGCCCCAGTCTCGTTTAGCACCCAAGTTCCCGAGAAACAATTCCTGCTGCAGTCCTAATTTGATCCGGGCTGCCGCCTTGGTGATCTTCCGGGTGACAAAGGTTTCTCCCCGACGCGGCGATTCATGATTGAAGAGAATGCCATTGCAGGCAAACAATCCATACGCCTCACGATAATTGACCGTGATCCAATGGGCATAGACTTTTGCCGCACCGTACGGACTCCGGGGATAAAAGGGCGTGGTTTCCCGCTGCGGCACTTCCTGCACTTTGCCGTACATTTCACTCGAAGAGGCCTGATAAAACTTGGGACGCAGCCCCGACTCACGAATCGCCTCCAGCAATCGGACGGTTCCGAGGGCCGTGATTTCAGCGGTGTATTCGGGAATATCGAAACTGACCCTGACGTGGCTTTGGGCCCCGAGGTTGTAAATTTCGTCCGGTTGCACCGTACGGATGATTCTATTCAGCGAACTGGCATCGTTGAGATCTCCATAGACGAGATGCAGTCTGGCTCCGGAGATATGCGGATCCTGATAAATGCCGTCGATCCGCGCCGTGTTGAACGAACTGGATCGACGAATGATCCCGTGCACCTCGTACCCCTTGGACAGAAGAAATTCGGCCAGATACGATCCGTCTTGTCCGGTGATGCCTGTAATCAACGCCTTCACTGCGTGTGCTCTCCCATCAGTGTGCTCTCTACGGTTCCAGCACGGGTCACCATGCCGCCCTTGCACTCATAACTGGTACCTTGTGATAGATCCTTAACGCTCTGTCAAGGTGTGATCCCGGGGATGCAGGCCCTGTGACATCACCTCCAGCGTTAGGAAGTGATCTAAACTTTCTACACCACGCACTATCCTGCGTCCGGTTTGTGTCGAGACAAGGACGTGGTATGGCCTGCCGCCGTCACCATCATTCCAATCGCCGCCAGGATCCAAAAGAGGTGCGCGAGGCTTCCCATCAACATGTAGTCGAAAAGATTGCGCACCGCTAGGCCAATGACGGACAAGCCTATCCCGACAGCGATGATGCTCCCGTCATGGCCGCGGAGGTCAGACCGGTGAATGGGGATGAGCCGTCGCAAAAGGGCGACAAAAATCCAGACAAAACTCAGCAAGGCAGGAATGCCACTTCCGAGCGTCACCATCAAAAACGTATTGTGCATGGCCGGAATGATCCGTTCCCGTTCAGGAAGGAGGTCCTGTTTTTCAACGGAATACTCCGGAAACTTCTTGATGAACGAATTATTCCCGAAGCCGATGCCGACCACTGGATGCGCGGCCACCTCAGCCAATCCAATTCTCCACACCATCAACCTCGTATCGACGGTCTTGGCATCGACCGTGTCCGTCTGAATACCCGATTGAGACGCCACCAGCAACGCCGCCCCGATCATGGCGAGTCCCCCCAACACTCCGAGAGCCAGACGCCGCCCTCCGACTATCAACGCAAGCGCAACCCCTTGCGCCGCATGCCCGAGCCAGCCGCCGCGGGTATAGGAAAATAGTTGAGCGGCCCCCGTCAGGATCAGCGCCAATCCCTGCGCGGCACGCATCCAGGCCGTCCGTCCAACCGCCAGGAGACTGCCCGCCACAGGGAGGGCCACCACCATGTATGTGCTAAGCCAGTTATAGTCTGAACCATAGGCATGGGCTCGGACATAACGGTCCCGCCACGTGCCGCCTCGTTGAGCAAATTCAACAAGCGCGTAGCAGGAAAGTAGCGCGGCCCCCACGACGAGGGCCTGGAGCACCAGTCTCGGCAAACGCTCATTGCCACAGCGCCTGAGGACCAGCAGAGACCAGTAAAAGACACCGGCTTGGGCCACGAACTTTTTCCACTCGGCAAAACTATAGGCAGGATCGGTGGCGAAGGGAACCGTACAGAGGACCCAGACCATGAAGAGCCAGAGAGGAAGGTCCAGGGGGGTTCGAATCCACGGAGTCGTCCTTTCCATCGCGCACATCACCAGGCAAAGGACGATGAGAATGATGACCGTATGTTCTTGATAGCGGAAAAGCGGGGGAAAAAAGCTGGAGCAGGCGAGGGCCACCATCACATACCCTTGTAATCCCCAAAACAGGGCCCGGGCAAAGCCATATCTGTCTTCTGCCTGAGCCGGCGGGGCGATGGGATGTGCGGATGATAGCCTGGTAATATTCATGCCCTCAGGGACTGCCGGCCGCGACGATTACCTGCAACCACAGGCCTTCGCACCCTCCGTTTCCAGATTGCCCGCTGCAGGGACAGCAGACGGCCGGAGGCGAGGCTAAAGGCGGTTGATGCACGAGAATGACGGACTCAGACACAGAGAGATGTCGAGTCCTGCGCCGCTACCGTTTATGGATCTCATGGAGCAAAGCCGCGCCGTTATCAAACACCGCTCCGTGCCCGCTCGGCGTTACAGCGCAGGCGCACGTGAAGGGCTCTGCGGAATCGCAGTATAGTGAAATCGCGGCGCTTGCACAAGAAACGTGTCTGCTTGAGATAGCGCATCCCAGGCCACATCGCATCTGAAGCAAGTGGAACGTGGACTCGAGATTCCAACGAAAGACGAAATGGGATGCTAAACCCGGGAAGGCGCTGAAGACCCCGCTGGCAGTGCCCGCAGGAATCGCTGCAACCCGTTCTGCCAGGACGGCATGCTGAACCCGAGGTGATGGAGACGGTCTGAAGACAGCACCGAATAGGCCGGTCGCTTTGCCGGTCTTGGCATATCCTCCGTAGTGATTGGCTGGACGGGGACCCGGTAGCCAGCCAGTTTAACAATCTCCGCTGCAAATTCATGCCAGGTGCAGTGACCTTCGTTCGTGACATGCAAGAAACCTCGGATCGGATGCGTCACGAGTTGTTCGATCATCCGAGCGAGATCTTCTGCAAAGGTCGGGCAGCCCTCCTGATCGGCAACGACCCGAAGAGAAGGACGCTCGGCCGCCAGCTGAAGAATCGTCTTCACGAAATTCTTCCCCTGCAAGCCATACAGCCACGCGGTCCGCACCACCAACGTATTCTCGCAGCAAGCCAGCGCCCGCGCCTCCCCGGCGCATTTGGACGCCCCGTAGGCGCTGACCGGATTGGTCTGATCGGTTTCAACGTAGGGACGTGTGCCACGGCCATCAAAGACGTAGTCGGTCGAGATATATATGAGCCTGGCTCCCACCTGAGCAGCCGCGCGTGCGACGCGTTCGGTCCCGTCGGCATTGATCGCCATGGCCAATTGCGGATTACGTTCGGCACCATCCACATCCGTATGCGCGCCGGCGTGTATCACCGCGTCGGGTACAGCATCGACAATCAGGCGACCGCAGTCCTCATGCGTCAGGTCAAACGTGGGAAGATCCAGTAGGGTCAGCTGATGCCCCTGCAACACCTGCTGAAGCTCCTTGCCTAATTGTCCCTGGGCTCCGGTTATGGCGATCCGCACGCGGTCCCCTTGGCCAGGCGCTGGCCGTACTGTTGCTGATAATATGCCTTGAACTCGCCGGACTTGATCTTTCGCCACCAATCCTCATGCGTCCGATACCACTCGACCGTCTGCTGTAGTCCTTCCTCGAACGGCACTTGCGGCGACCAGCCCAGGGCGCGCAACCGGCTGCAATCAATTGAATAGCGGCGGTCGTGTCCTGGCCGGTCCTGAACAAAGCGGATCAGTGATCGCGACTTTCCGAGTGCCGCCACGATCTGTTCGGCAACCATGATATTTTCGCGTTCGTTCCCGCCGCCGACATTGTAGACAGTTCCCGGCTGGCCATCTTCGAACACGTGCTGGATCCCCGCGGCATGATCGTAGACCGACAACCAATCCCGGCATTGTTTCCCATCGCCATAGAGCGGGAGTGGTTCTCCGTCGATGGCATTGGTGGCAAACAGGGGAATGAATTTTTCTGGATACTGATTCGGTCCGTAGGTATTGCTGCCACGGGTGACGACGACAGGAAATCGGTAAGTTGTCCAGTAGCTCAAGACGAGCAGATCCCCGCCGGCCTTGCTGGCAGAATAGGGGCTGCGCGGTTCCAACCGGTCCCCTTCCGTTGAACTCCCCTGTTCGACACTGCCGTACACTTCATCGGTGCTCACTTGCAGAAATCGCTGCACCCCTGCCTGCCGCGCCTCCTCCAGCAGAATGCCGGTCCCCACCACATCGGTGCGGGCAAAGGCCCCCGGGTCAAGAATCGATCGATCGACATGCGTTTCTGCCGCGCAATTGATGATGCCCTCGATCCGGTGTTCCTGCAGCGCGGCATGCACAGCTTTCTGATCACCGATATCCGCATGAATGAAACGATACTGAGGATGGTCCACGAGATCCGTCAGGTTCTCCAGATTCCCGGAGTATTTCAAGGCATCAAGATTCACGACCGAATGACGGCCGCTCTGCACTAATCGACGCACCAGATGCGACCCGATGAACCCGGCGCCACCCGTCACGAGAATTCGCATCAGAACTCCATCCTATTCGCACCGGTCTGCGCCACGAGTTGGTTGGCGGCAAGCAGTGACTCAATTGTGCCGGCATCCGTCCACCAGCCGTCGAGCACGTTCCAGGTCAACTCGCCGGAGGCGATATACGCATTGTTGACGTCGGTAATTTCCAGTTCACCGCGCCCTGATGGTTTCAGCGTCCTGGTAATCTCGAATACCCGGGCATCGTAGAAATAGATGCCGGTCACCGCATAAGAGGACTTGGGATGAGCCGGCTTCTCTTCGATACTCAGAACCTGGTTGCCATCGAGGTGAGGCACACCGAAACGCTGCGGATCTTTCACTTCCTTGAGCAAAATCTTTGCGCCCTTCTTCTGGGTCCTGAACGCCTCCGCGGCCTTCGCGATGTTGCCCTGAATCAAATTGTCTCCGAGCACGACGCAGATCGGACCATCGTCGGCAAAATGTTCCGCCAGGCGCAAGGCATCGGCGATGCCTCCTTCGCCCTGCTGATAGGTATAGCTGAGATGTTTGAGACCGAAGTCCCGCCCATTGCCCAACAACTTCAAAAAATCACCGGCACTGTTTCCGCCGGTTACCAGCATGATTTCCGTGATTCCGGCATTCACAAGCGTCTGGATCGGATAATAAATCATCGGCTTGTCGTAGACGGGCAGCAGATGTTTGTTCGTCACCTTGGTGAGCGGGAGCAGGCGTGATCCGAGCCCTCCGGCAAGCACGACTCCTTTCATCCGTCACCCCCTCCGCAACAGGATCTTCAGAACACCACAGCCGTCAGCACGATCTGCCGCCTGCGAACCTAGCCTTCCTTCATGTCGATCGTAACGTCTCACTCCGGTTCAGACTAGAAAATTCGTCGATATCGTAGGCGCCGGTCTTACCGGCCAACCGCTCGTTCATACACCGCGACCGTTTGTTTCGCTGTCCGTTCCCACACAAATTCTTTTGAGCGGGCGAGAGCACGCTCACGCAAGGACAGCTGCAATTCAATCGATTCCAAAACCCTGGCCAGTTCCTGCGTTAATTGGTCCGTCCGGCGCGGATCGACGAGGACCGCCGCCTCACCGGCCACTTCCGGTAGCGATGACGCATTGGAGCAGATCACCGGACAGCCACAGCCCATCGCTTCTAGTACCGGCAGACCGAATCCTTCATAGAGTGAGGGAAACACGAATACCGTAGCCTGCTGGTAATAGGTCACGAGGTCTGCATCGGACAGGAGGCCGACCAGTTTGACCTGAGCGCCGAGCCCACGCCGAGCAATAGCGGCACGAATATCCTCTCGTTTGCACACATCGCCCGCCAAGATCAGATCGAACCGGTTGCGCAAATCGGCGGGAAGCGTCGCGAAGGCCTCAACGAGCACGCCGACATTCTTGGTCGGGTCTGATCCGGCGACGCAGAAGACGTATGGCCTGCCCTCATGCCGATGTTCGGCCGGCCGGAACCGCCCCGCGTCAAGACCAAGCGGTGTCACACTCACCTGGTCCGGTCGAAGCGGCACATGCGCCAGCAAATCACGCCGGGAATGCTCCGAAACCGTGATCACCTGGTCGATCGTCTGCCAACGATCCCCTACAAGCCAGTCTTCGATACGACTGTTGAGGTTGGTGCGCGGACGGAGTTCAGGAAACAGCAGCGGTTTGACATCATGAATGGTCGTCACAAACTTTCCGCGCTTCCAGGCGACGCAGGAATCGTACGGAAAATGCAGCACATCGTACGGTCCGACCATCAGCGGCGCAACCTGCTCCCAGAATCGACGGCGAAACAGCGGAAACCGCACCACGCGATATCGCATATTCGGCCGCGCCGTGAAAGGATGTTCCGGCTGAGGAAGGAGGATGTCATAGTGATTCGTCTGATCCACGCTCCCCAGCGCCTCGATCAATTCCCGGGCATACCGCCCGATCCCCACGTTGAAATTTTTCAGGTGCCAGGCGGCGATGACGATCTTCACAAGGTTGCG
>CAADGJ010000106.1 GCA_900696505.1 uncultured Nitrosospira sp. | reverse complement strand
GTGGAGCCGGAGGCGCCAAAGAAGCCCGCGACGCCGACTCCCGTTGAGATCGCTGTCGTCAGGTTGACGAACTTGTCGGCGACGTTCAGCGATGAATCGATCGTTCCAGCTGTGAGCACGGGAATCACAGACCTGACCGGCACCATCAAAGGCCTCTCTTCACGGCAGATCGCCAAGGCTGAGGTGGCCTTGACGGGGAAAGTCGACGAGGTTGCCCCGCTGAAGATCCAGGGCCAGATCAATCCACTCAGTGAAGACACCTTTACGCATCTGACGTTTGTGTTCCAGGGTGTGGATTTGACGTCAGTGTCACCCTATGCGGGGAAGTTCGCGGGCTATCCTATCACCAAGGGGAAACTGTCGCTGGACCTCATGTATCAGATCTCCAAGAAGCAATTGGTCGGGGAAAATAAGGTGCTGGTCGATCAGTTGACGTTCGGAGACAAAACCGACAGCCCGGATGCCACGACGCTGCCGGTTCGCTTGGCCGTGGGTCTCTTGAAAGACCGGCGGGGCCGGATCGATATCAATATGCCGGTGCGTGGAGATTTGAACGAACCGGATTTCCGGTACGGCCGGGTCGTCCTGAACGCCCTGGTGAACCTGCTCACCAAAGTCGTCACCTCTCCGTTTTCGGCCTTGGGGGGACTCGTCGGCGGCGGGGGAGAGGACCTACAGTTTGTGGAGTTTCAGGCGGGAAGCGACAGCCTTGCGGAGCCAGAACAACGGAAGCTGGAGTCAATTGCCAAAGCCTTAGAAGAGCGGCCGGCGCTCCGGGTAGATGTCACGGGAGTGGCTGATCCCGTGCGAGATCGACAGGCCCTTGCCCTGCAGAAGATTGCGGACGAAGTCCTGCGGCGGTTTACGAAGGGAGGGACGAAAAACCTGCAAGCCGTGCCCTCTCCCTCGCGGGAATTCGAACTGCTCAGTGATTTGTATGCGGAGAAGTTGGGCAAGCAGCCCATGAAGCGGGAGGAGCTTCCCGGAGGAAAATCCGTTGAGCGGGTGTTGACGGCCGACGAACTCCGGCAGCAGCTCTTTCCGGCCATGACGGTAGAGGATGCTGAACTGCGTGGTTTGGCCCAGGAGCGGGCGAAAGCCATCCGCGAACATCTGATCGCGCAGGGACACTTGCCGGATGAACGGGTATTTCTGGTCGAGGCCGAACTGGCGGCATCGGACAAGCCGCAGATTCGGGTGCATCTCAGTTTGACCGGAAGCTGACTGATCGGTGCAGGCTAGGGTTTGGGCTGGTACCGCATCCGCGTGCCGTGCAGGAGCGACAGTTCGATTTCGCTGGCGGTTAATTCGATCGGGAAGTAGGCCCCGGAGATTTTGGCGGCGTTGATGCTGGCGCCTTCCAGCTTGGCCTTGCGGAAATCGATGCCGCGAAGGTCCGCCTGCCGGAAGTAACATTCGCTGAAGTCCAAGCCATCGACTTCCAGCCCGCGCAAATCCAGGCCGCGCAGGTCGCAACGCGTGAGGTCGACCGGTTCCCCCGCCGCACGTTTGACATTAAATTCCTTGATGCACCCCTCGCGGAGTAACCGGTACATGGGATCGTTGGCAATCCTGAGTCCGGTCGCAGGTTGTCTCATGTTGTCCATGCGAACTCCTTTGGCACTTGTGTCCCTTATCGGATGCACGAGCGGAAACTTGAGAGACGGGTGAATATCTGACAGTGTGTCAGTACCCTTCCTGCTTGCGCCTCGCCGCCCAGAAACGGTAGTCTTACGCCATTGTCGGCTTTCATGTGTCAGTTATTTCACCACGTTTGACGGGATATCTAAGGAGGGAAATCATGGGATTACGATTGGGCGACGATGCCCCGAATTTTACAGCGGAAACCACTGACGGGACGATCAACTTCCATGAGTGGCTGGGGAACGGGTGGGGGATTTTGTTTTCCCATCCGAAAGACTATACCCCGGTGTGCACGACAGAATTGGGCTACATGGCCCGCATCAAGGGCGAATTCGATAAGCGTGGCGTGAAAATCCTTGCCATCAGCGTGGACCCGCTCGATTCGCATCGCGGGTGGATGAAGGACATCAACGAGACGCAAAACTGCACCGTGACCTATCCCATCATTGCCGATCCTGAAAAGAAGGTCGCCAACCTGTACGATATGATCCACCCGAATTCGCTCGACAGCATGACGGTGCGATCCGTGTTCGTCATCGGGCCTGACAAAAAGATCAAGTTGATGCTGACCTATCCGGCGTCTTGCGGAAGGAATTTCGATGAATTGCTGCGGGTGGTCGATTCCCTGCAATTGACTGCCAAGTATAAAGTGGCGACGCCGGTCAACTGGAAAGACGGGCAGGATTGCATCATTACCCCGGCAGTGAACGATGCGGAAGCCAAGACCTTGTTCCCCAAGGGCTTCAAGTCGGTGAAGCCGTATCTGCGCCTGACACCGCAACCCAACAAGTAGCGGCAGCAGTCACTGCATTTCGAACGCACAGCAAGAGGAGTCGGTCGACAGACCGGCTCCTCTGGACGTTTGAGCGCCTGAGCAGCTTGAGTCAGTACATTTGAGGAAGAAAGACAAGGGGGGAGTCGGCATAGTACCGACTCCCCCCTTGTCTTTGAGAGAGGCGAATCTCTGAAAACTATTCCGGGAGCAGAGAATTCCGCCGTGCCCACACTAACGCAGCCAAGCCGCTTGCAAGCAACAGCACGGCAGCGGGAGCCGGCACCGCTTGCGGTTCGCCGTAGATGAAATCATCCATCGCGACAAAGTCGAAGCCGTCTAAATTCGAGAGGGCGGCATTTCCCGCGGTGATGCGGACCCGATTGATGATGGCTTGCTCCAGTGACACACCCAGGAACGACAGGCTTGTGGCGCCGGGCGTATTGAGCACGGTCTGCTTCGAGAGCAGGTTATTGTTCATGTCGAAGAACTCAACCGTGGTCGGGCCTAAGAGATCGACATCCGTGAAGACCGAACCGAACCCGCGAACATTGGCCGCCTGAGTGGTGCCGGGCACAAAGAACTTCACATCGACAATATTGCTATCGATGGCGGTAAACAGTTTCTGCGAACTGAAGACGGAAAAGCTGGAGGGGAAGGAGGGATTGATGCTGCCGAAACGTTCGGGCGTTCCGACGCCGGTGTTTGCGCTGACTTTGAATCCCGACCCCGGGGTCTCGAACACGGCGCCACGTGGCGAGTTGGAGTTGAAGAAGTTGCCGGGTAGGTGATTCGGGTCAGAGAAACCAGCAGGCACTCCATCCCAGTTAATCTCGCGGCGTCCGCCGGTTGCCGGGGCATTAGCCAGGTTATTTGTCCCGAGATCAGCCCGAAATCCATCGACAGAACCTTGAATCGACGCGGCATTCGAGCCGGAGGATGAATAGACGGCGATGGCTGAAGCCGAAAGTGGCGCGGCGCAGACGATGCCGGTCGCCATCAAAAGGGTTAGCAATCGAGGAGTCATCATGGATACGTGTCCTCCGTAAAATATGTGATACGTAGAGAACACATGTAGTTGAGATACGTATGAATGTCAACGCGTAATTCGCATTTCGTGACACGCTACATCAAAATACTAATACGTACTACACGGATGCTCAGATTCCGTATCAGCATCGAACACCTGTCTCAGAATGATGCAGCGAGTGCTCCGTGGTAGGAGGCGTCGCCGTTCTGATTGTGAATAAACAGGTAGGGAGTGGACCGCGAATGCGAATGGCTTCGACTCAGACCAGGAGCAGCCCAGCCTGGCGAGCGTTATGCCAGGCAGCAGTCCTGGCAAACCGATCAAATCCGCGTGCGCCGGTGTGGGGAAACCGCTCCCTCGCCTCGGCGAAGCGGGGGTAGTCGCGGTCTGTGCGGTGCGGGGAGGGACTGGCGTTCTGCAATAGATCCATGAGCCAGTCGACCTGATCTGAGGAGACACTGATCGAGAAGTCTTCCATGCGGGTCGGCAGAATAATCTTCACGCGCGTGGTGCCCTTTGCCGCCACGACGGGCCGTCCACCGATCCAGACGCACCGCCGCTCGGCGGTCAATGGTTCAGGGACGGCGTCGGCCAGGGCCCGTGTCAGCCATGTTTTCGCCACGCGAGGAGCTTGTACGGCTTGTGGAAACCATTGTTGGACCGGCACGGTCAGTCCCGCCTGTTCGATGTAATTGAGGATAGCTGTGCGGAGCCCCTCGCCAAGCCATGGCGGGCAGGAGGCATTCGGGTCGGCATGGCGAAGATCGTTCTCGGCAAACCCTTCAAATGTTGGCCCGAGGATGGTGATACCCTCGGCGGCGGGATTGAGTCCCACGGGGCTGTGGGCGGTGGCGGTAAAACGGTGCCAGAATGCCGACTGCAACAAATTGTTTGCAAATAATTGCCGGACACGCTCGAGAGAGTCTACCGTGTCGGCGATGCTCTCACCCGGCAGGCCGTACATAAGATACGCGTGGACCAGAATGCCGGCATGGCGGAATGCCGCGGCGACTCTGGCCGTTTGGTCTACGGTAATCCCCTTTTTCATTTGCCGGAGTAAACGGTCTGAGGCTGCTTCAAGTCCGGCCGTGAGGGCTATGCAGCCGGAAGCCGCCAACAGTCTTGCCAGGTCCGGTGAAAATGCTTCCTCGAAGCGAATGTTTCCCCACCAGGAAATGGTCTGATTCGTTTCGAGCAAGCGAAGTGCGAGCGCTTTCAGTGCAGCCGGCGGCGCGGCTTCGTCGACGAAGTGAAAACCGCGCTGGCCTGTCTCTCGGATCAGGGCCTCGATCTGCCTGATCAGGACATCGGTGGGCGTCATCTCATAGCGTGCAATGTAGTTCAGCCCGACATCGCAGAACGTGCATTGTTTCCAATAACAGCCGTGCGCGACGGTGAGTTTGTTCCAATGGCCTTCCGACCAGAGCCGGTGCATGGGATTGAGGCTGTCGAGGATCGAGAGATAACGGCCGAGCGGGAGTCCGTTGTAGGTCGGCGTCCCGAGTTCGTGCATGGATAGGTCCGGCTCCGTATTGCCGTTTCGAAATACAACCTGCCCGTCGGCCAGCACAAATGTCCGGCAGAGATGGGGTTGTGACCGTCCACCAGCCAGGAAGTCGAGCAGGCAGAGGAACGGGCGTTCCCCATCGTCCAGCGTGACGTAGTCCACGTATCGAAACAGTCGTGGATCCTTGAGACGCCGGAGCTCCGTGTTCACATAGCCCCCGCCCAGGACAACGGCAGTCGCAGGCCGCTGTGCCTTGATGGCTTGAGCAATCCGCAAGGCACCGAAGAGATTGCCGGGAAACGGCACGGTGAGACCCACGACATCCGGCGAACTGCCGGCCAGAAGGGGCGCGAGCGCCTCGAGCAGGAGTTCGTCGGTAAAGCTCAGTGGTTCGGCCAGAGCCTTTTCTATCCCGTCGAAGGAGGACGTCGC
>CAADGJ010000105.1 GCA_900696505.1 uncultured Nitrosospira sp. | reverse complement strand
TCGCGCCGTTCGAATTCCTGAATGATGTCCGGGCTCACGTAGTCCGACCAGGTAAAGTAGTGCAACACAGGTCGAGTCTCGACCCGGTTCTCATCGAAGCGCTGCCCGCACCCCGTGAGATACCCGGTAAGCCACACCAGGCATAGACACCACAGGACCCTCTCGCGAATCGTTGCCCTCACTCAGACCTCGCGACGCTGCAGGTACAGGGAAGCGGCGACACCTATCATCGAGACCACCAACAGCAAGGCGGATAGCGCATTGATTTCAGGAGTCACGCCGGACTTGATCATCGAATAGACCTTCAGCGGCAGGGTCGTCGAGCCGGGGCCGGCGGTGAAGAACGTCACCAGAAAATCATCGAGCGAGACCGTGAAGGCGACCAGCACCGCGCCCCAGATCGCCGGCCGCAATAAGGGAAGAGTCACATGGCGGCACACCTGCCAGGAGTCGGCGCCGAGATCGGCCGCCGCTTCGCGCAACACAGGATCGAGTTTCCTCAGTCGCGTGCGGATCATGATCGTGACCAGCGGGATATTGAACACAATGTGCCCGAGGATGACGGTGGTGAGGCCGAGCGGCACGTGAACCGTCACAAACAACAGCATCAGCGCCACGCCCATCATCACTTCGGGAATGACCAGCGGAAGGACGAGACCGCCTTCAAGAAGCTGTTGCCGGCGATGCGGCATCTGTTCCATGCCGAGCGCCAGCAGCCCTCCGAGACCGGTGGCGCCGATGGTCGACACCAGGGCGATGAGCAGACTGTTTGCGGTCGCTGCGAGCAAGGCTTCGTCATGAACCAGTGCCGCATACCATTTCAGGGTCGCCCCTCGCCAGGTCATTGAGAGGTGTGCGGCGTTAAAGGAATACAACACGAGTACGATAATCGGCCCGTAAAGAAAGAGCATCGCCAGGAGGCTGACGGCATTGAGGCCGAGCGATCGCTGCTTCACCGTCCCTCCAATGGCCCATCCCCCGGGCTTGCCTGGCGGTAATACAAGACCACCGCCGCCATCACGATCGCCATCAGGACGAAAGACACGGCCGAACCGAGCGGCCAGTCACGCACGACCAGATATTCGTGCTGAATCAAGTTCCCGATCATCATGCTGCGCGCGCCACCCAACAGATCCGGCGTGATGAACGAGCCGATCGACGGAATGAAGACCAGGATGCAGCCGCCCACGATGCCCGGCATCGTGAGCGGTATCACCACGCGCGTCGCCACCGCCCAGCGGGATGCATAGAGATCCCACGCGGCTTCGACCAGGACGGGGTCCAGTCGCTCCACCGCCACGTACAGCGGCAAGACCATGAACGGGAGGTACCCGTATACCAATCCGATCACCACGGCCATCGGGGTATAGAGCAATTCCAGCGGCTCCGTAATGAGACCGAGGGCGAGCAGTAGATTGTTGGCCAGGCCGTCATGCCGCAACATGATCATCCACGCGTAGGTGCGCACGAGAAAGTTGGTCCAGAACGGCAGCATGACCAGGAGCAGCAACACCGGTTGCCAGCGTGCCGGACTGCGCGCAATCACATAGGCCAAAGGAAATCCCAGCAGAAAACAGATTGCCGTCGTCAGTGTCGCATACCACAAGGACTGGCCGAGGATTTTGCCGTAGAGCGGATGCAGCAGATCAACATAGTTCGCCCACGTAAACTCCCAGACGATTCCGCCATACGTTCCGCGCGAGGCAAAGCTGATGGCAAACACCAACACCAGTGGAACGAGAAAGAACAGGGCTAACCACAGCAAGCCGGGAACGGCTAGCCAGCAAGAGCGGCAGGAGTCTTGCGCGGCGGGAGCGACGTGGGAGACATCTTCAGACGGCATGGTCACTCAACAAACACTCGCCCGTCACCCGGGGCCCAGTGGAGAAAGACCGCATCCCCCGGAGCATGGGGCGATTCGCCAGCGCCGGTCGTTCTCGCTTCCCACAGCCTATCGCGGCCCACTCGAACGAGATACTTTGTCTCGCTGCCGGCAAAGAGCACCTTCTCGATGAAGCCGTTCAGCACCGCGTCTCGGCCGGCAGGTCGTTCCCGTGACATCCTGAGCCGTTCCGGCCGAATCGACCAGGTGGCTGAACCACCGGGTGACGCCTCGGAACCAGCATGCACCGGAAATGCCGGCACCTGATCATCGGCCGGGTGAAAGAGATGCCCGTCTTCCACAACATCATCCACCCGCCCCGGCAGTTCATTGGACACCCCGAGAAATCGAGACACAAACAGGTTGCGCGGGTTCTCATACACGTCGCGTGGAGTGCCCACCTGCCACATGCGCCCTTGGTGCATGACGGCGATGCGGTCGGACATCATCATCGCCTCCTCCTGATGGTGCGTCACGCAGACGCATGTCAGCCCTGCCTGTTCCTGAATCGACTTCAACTCCACCTGCATCGCCTGCCGCAGTTGTTGATCGAGGGCCGCGAGTGGTTCGTCGAGCAGGACCACAGCCGGCTTATTGACCAACGCCCGAGCCAACGCCACACGTTGCTGCTCGCCGCCGGATAATTGGGCAGGCTTCCGCCTCTCCTTGCCGACCAACTTGACCATCGCCAAGGCCTGCTCAACCTGCTCGGCAATGAGCGCAGCCGGAACCCGGCGCATCCGCAGGCCGAAGGCGACATTCTCAAAGACGGTCAGATGGGGAAAGAGTGCGTAGGACTGAAACACCAGGTTGACGGGACGGCGGTTCGGCGGGACTCCCAGCATCGATCGGCCGTCGATCAACACGTCGCCTGCATCCGGATCTTCGAAACCGGCCACGATCCGCAAGACCGACGTTTTTCCAGCGCCGCTCGGGCCGAGAATGGAAAAAAATTCTCCCCGCCGGACCTGAAAACTGACGTGATCCACGGCCGCCACCGGGCCATGATGTCGCACGATGGCTCGAATGTCGATCGTCGGGACTGTCGACGAAAGAGAGGGGCCTGAGGCACTGACAGGAGAGGTGGAAAAGGTGGCCATCGAAGGCTGGGGTCAGACCGCCGCGCCGACGGTCTCGGATCAATGCTCCAGATCGACTTTGGAACTGACGTCGCGCAGATGCTTCCGCACGCGCACGCGATGCTCATGTTTCCGCAACAATTCACGCCGGATCACATCGCGATCTTCCGCCACGATGCGCACGAGCCGGTCGTTATCCTCGGCGTGATTCCGCACGAGCTCGGACAGGCGCTGCACTTGCCGCTCCAGTCGCTCCAGCCGCCACACCATTTCCATCATCGGATTGGCCGGCTCGATCGCTGGTTTCATGATCGCCGGACGAGCATTCTGCTTCTTCATCGCCGCTCCTTCTCTTCGGCCCGACCCGCTGTCGGAACCGCATGTTGATTCGTAGTATTATCCGAGTCGGAGTTGAAGTCAATCATTCTGCGTCCTTTCTATTCCCCCTTCGTCCTGCTACAATCGGCGCATCTATGGCGAAAATCTTCACGATGGTGCTGGCGGGAGGGAAAGGCGAACGGCTCCAGCCTCTCACCGACCAGCGCGCAAAACCTGCGGTCCCCTTCGGCGGTAAATATCGCATCATCGATTTCACACTGAGCAACTGCCTGAACTCGGGTCTCCGGCAGATCGCGGTGCTGATTCAGTACAAATCACATTCTCTCGACCGGCATATCCGGACGGGATGGAATATTCTCAATCCTGAACTCGGCGAATATATCGTGTCGGTTCCTCCGCAGCAGCGGATCAGCGAAGAGTGGTATCGCGGAACCGCCGATGCGGTCTATCAGAATCTCTTCCTGATGGATAACGATCACCCCGAGTTTCTCCTGGTGCTGGCCGGCGATCATATCTACAAGATGAACTACGCCGATATGTACAACCTCCTGATCGAAAAACAGGCGGATGCCATTGTCGGCGCGATCGAAACCCCGATTGCGGATGCCAACCGGTTCGGCGTGATCGCGGTGGATGAAGACCGCCGCATCTTGAGCTTCGACGAGAAGCCCGAGCATCCGATGCACATTCCCGGCGATCCGACCCAGGCCTTCGTCTCCATGGGCATCTATCTGTTCCGCACGGATGTCGTCCGAGAGCAGCTGATTCGCGATGCCAAGGAAGGCACCAAACACGATTTCGGCAAGAACATCATTCCGCGGATGATCAAGGAATGCCGCGTCTATGCCTTCAAATTTCAAGACGAGAACAAGAAGGCCGTGAACTACTGGAGAGACATCGGTACGCTCGACGCCTATTGGGAAGCCAATATGGATCTCGTCTCCGTCGACCCGCAATTCAACCTGTACGACCAGCATTGGCCCATCCGCACCTACCAAGGGCAATTTCCCCCTGCCAAGTTCGTCTTCGCACAGGACTTTCAGGGCGGCCGGATGGGAGTCGCATTAGATTCGATCGTCTGCGGGGGCTGCATTATTTCAGGCGGCCGCGTGCAGAACTCGGTGCTGTCGCCGCACGTGCGTGTGCACGATCATGCCGACGTACGCGAGTCTGTCGTCATGGAAAACGTGGTCATCGGCGAACATGCCCGTATCCGGCGCGCGATCATCGACAAGGATGTCGTGATTCCGCCTAAAACCGTGATCGGGTTCGACCCGGTGGCGGATCGTCAACGTTTCAAAGTCACCGATTCGGGATTGGTGGTCATCTCAAAGGGAATGAAATTGCATGCCGCCGTCGATCCATCCGGTTGATCTCGTCGCGACCCTCCGCCAACGAAACCTCACCCCTGCGATCATTTTTCTCACCTCGAGACGGGCCTGCGACGAAGCGATGCAGTCCTTCGAGCGCAGCCAGGTGACCCTGCCCAAAACGCAACAGGAACAGATCGCCCGCGTGCTGACGCAGGTGACCGAGCAATTTCCCAGCATCGCCGAACACCCGCTGATCGAGACCGTCCAACGCATCGGGGTCGCCGCGCATCATGCCGGACATTTGCCCTCCTGGAAAATTGCCGTCGAAGAATTGATGCGGACGGGGTCGTTGGATGCCGTCTTTGCGACGACGACGCTCGCAGCCGGGGTCGATTTTCCCGCCCGCACGGTGGTGGTCACGCAATCCAGCATTCGCAAGGCGCGCGATTTTACCGATCTCACCGCGAGCGAAATACAGCAATTGGCCGGCCGCGCCGGTCGCCGCGGCAAAGATCTCGTCGGGTTCGCCGTCATCACCCCGTCTCCCTATATCGATCTCACGGTCCTGACCAAGGGCCTGACGGGGCAGCCGGAGGCAATCCACAGCCAATTCGTGATCAGTTACCCCATGGTGTTGAACCTGCTCAAGGCGCACCCGCGCGAACAGATTCAATCCATCCTGGCCAAAAGCTTTGCGCAGTTCCAATTGAACCAGCGCACGGCCGTGCTGGAAACGAAACTCGATAGCCTGCGCGCCGAAATGGAGCCGTTCGGTCCTCGTGTCTGCTCAGATTGGATTACGCAGTGGCAGGTGTTCGAGCAGGCGCGGAAACGCAAGAAGCCCCGGAGCCCGTTCACCAGGCAGGAATCGCCCGATGTTGCGGCGCGCCTCCACTTCCTGACGCCCGGGCGCGTCGTGGGTGTCACCCGTGGACGCGGGATCATCCTGCGCCAGTACCGCAGCAAAGGCCAACATGCGCCGATGGTCACCCTCCTGCGGGAAGGTGGCTCGCTGAATGAATGCCCGGCCTCCATCGTGACACAGGTCTTCGATCGGACGTTCGACTGCGAAGAGACATCAACCTATCCCTGGTGTACGCCGCAGGCGCTGGAACAACTGACCCATCATCTGACCGATCTTCCGCCGAGGCTGCCGATCCTTCCGATTCTCGCGCACCAGCACGAAGAGACGCCGATCGACAGTTCCATCATTCAAACGCTGGGGGACTTCCCCTGCCCGACCTGCCCCTCGCGCCAGGCCTGTCAGCGTGATTTCCCACGCGCCTCGCGGGTGCGCCAGGAGATCCAACGCCATATCAAATCGATTCAGGCCCTCCAGACCAGTTTGTGGCACCGGTTTCAAGAGCGTATCGACGTCCTGGAAAAATTCGGCTACCTCCATGCCAATGCCCAGCTCACCGCCGACGGGGAATGGGCGCGGCTGATTCGGATCGATCATTCGCTGCTGATCACCGAATTGATCCGGGCGGAAGCCTTCGGCGCCATCGATCCCCCGCTCCTGGCGGCCGTCATGGCCAGCATTGCCCATGACGACGATCGTCCCGGATCGTTTCCGCGTGGAAGCGCCGGGCTCGTGACCTTGCTGTTTCAAGTGCGGAAGCTGGCGGAGAGCTTGACGCCCCACGAAGCGCCGCCGATGTTGCGGGCCGACGTGGCGGCGCTCACCGAACGGTGGGTTTCCGATCAGACGCTCACCTGGATCGGACTGGCCCGCCTGACGACGATGGCGGAAGGCGACATGTTCCGGCTCTTCGCGCGTACAATCGAGTTTTTGTCCCAACTGAAGACATTAAAAGCGACCCATCCTTCGCTGGCGGAATCAGCCGATCACGCGATCACGGCAATGCGCCGGGGTGTGCTGGAGGAATTGCCGTGAACACCCACGAACTCGAACGGCTGCTGATGCAACAACCGGTCTCTCTGCTCCATCGATTGGCGCGGGGACGGATCAGCCGGCATTTCCGTTCCGGAAAACGCAAGCTGGTCGATTTGCTCCTTCAAGCGTCCGCCGAAAATCGCCCGGGACTGGAGTCCGACCTGCAGACCCTCATCGACGAACGGGCGCAGCGCCCACAACCAGTGCCCGTCGAAAAAACACGACCACCTGAAGCACGATCACGCCAAGCCGTCCCTGCGACGTCGCGTCCGCACCGGACTGATGATCATGGCCATCATCACGAACCGCCTGTCTCGCTGCATGAATGGCTGTCAGGGATTGGCGTGCCGCCGCCGCAACCGTTTGTTCCCGATGCGTGGCAGGTGGAGGCGCTGGCAAAACTGGCAGAGACCGATGTGGTCGTGAGCGTCCCGACCGGGAGCGGCAAGACCTACGTGGCGATTGAAGCGACCGCTCGCGCGATGCGCGAGAATCGCACCGTCATCTATACCTCCCCTCTCAAGGCGCTTTCCAACACGAAATTTACCGAGTTCTCACGCGTATTCGGCCCTGGCCAGGTGGGCATCCTGACCGGCGACCGCCGCGAACATAGTCAGGCTCCCCTCTTGATCATGACGACGGAGATCCTGCGCAATCTGCTGTATGACGCAGCCGGCGGAGAGATTGATGTGCGGTTAGACACGCTGGGACTGGTCATTATGGATGAGTCCCAATACCTGGCCGATCCCGAACGAGGAGTGGTGTGGGAAGAAACCTTGATTTTTTGCCCCTCGCAGGCTCGCCTCCTGCTCCTCTCCGCTTCAATCGGCAATCCGCAGGACATTGCCGACTGGTTGACCGCGATCCGCCCGAGCCCCTGCTCGCTCATTCGACACACCAAGCGATCAGTTCCGCTGCGGGCCGGTTATCTGCACCCCAACGAGAAGCTCACGCCTCTGTTTCGAACTGCCGGCATTCCGTACGGTCAGCCGCATCTCTTGCACCCGGAAGCCAAACGGCTGTTCATAGAATACGAAGAAGAGACCGGCCCTTCCCGCTCACGCTGACACTCAGGCGCCGTTCCAGCCCTTTCCGCTTTGCAGTCGGCCGGCAAGGTCTTCTGCTCAACGGTCAGCGGTGGGATCTGAGGGCAGGGTTTTCGTCGAACGGACCCCGCACGTCGGGCTGTGCGAGGAGGCGGCAGGAATCGACGTCACGGAAGAGCCTCTTCGTCCCTTAGAATGTATAGGTCAGGCCAACCGTCGGACCGTGGCGAAGCGTTTGGAATTGGGTCAAGGGCGCGGAGGCCGTAGACCCGTCTGACCCGTACAATTTCCACTGATCATTGACGAGCACGCGATTCCACCACAGGCGGTAACCACCCGTAAGGTACAGACGATCCCAGAGCTTCACTCGCAGATTAAAGTCCGACGTGGTGCCGATTCCCAGGCCGGTCATTCGAAAACTTGGATCTTGCGCAAGGTCCGTGCGAAGGTGGTGTACGTCCTCATTATCTAAATACGACAACAGCATCGCCACCTTGGCCTCGACGCTGATCCGACGATCGAACTTATATTCCAGCTCTCCACCAAGGCGACCGGAAAACCATGTGGTCGTGTTGGTAATGACTGCCTGATTGCGAAATCCGACCGTTCCAGCAGGAGAACAGCGAAACTCCGAACTGGGTGCTGAGGCGGTCGTACATTCCGCCTGAGTGACGCCCGTGGCCACATGCCGTTCCCGCCAATACTGTAATCCCACAAACACCCCCAGGGTTCCCTTGTTGTCCTGGAAGGTATGGGCCGTCGCGCCCACATCGCCATTGAGGTACCAGAGATTGTCACCGCCGATATCGCTGTAGGTTCGCGAAAAACGATGTTCTCCGCTGACGGTCGCTCCTTGAGAGGCGGCTCCCTGGGCGCTCAAAAAATCATCATCCGTAAGACGGCCGCCGCCGATAGCCCCGTACCCGAAGGCGCCGCGGAAAAATATCTTATTTTTCAACTGCACCCGACCGGTGATCTCGGTGACATTGGTGCCGGTATCTTTGTATTTCAGTTTCGAACTGGGATTGCCCAGGTTGGGGTCCAGACCCGAAGCATTGTGGCTCCAGACCGTTTCACCTTGACTGAACCATTCGGAAATTTTGAGATCGACTTGCGCAACCGACGAGGACTGGGCCGGAGGAACCTGCGCCTCCGCCGAATCAGCAGTGTACGCGGTCACACACAGGCCTATCGCACAGAACAGACATCGTAGCGGGATCATAGGTGGGGCACTCCCTAACCATCCGGGCCAAAGACTCGTTCGCATGACCGCGAGACTACGTATCCCGGCCGGAACAGCGCGCCAACAGATACCCTACCTATCGTGCATGGTCAACAACTTTCTCGGCCCTAGTGGGCTCTATGCCCGACCCTCCCGATGCGATCGTCCGAGGACGACTGGAAAGGATTCATCATCGCAAGACAGGCGTTCCGATTTTGTACGACGAAGTGCCACGACCCTACAGGCGGAAAAAATTTCCTAGAGCATTTGTACGAGAGAACGGCCCACGCAAGATACGTGCGACGAGTAAAATTTTTGCTTGCCTATTCGCGTTTGATCCGTTAGGGTCGGCTCTGCAAGATATCCTGACGGGATTCTCACCGAACTCCGCTGAGCGATTCCCGACAATCAACTAAGAAGAACGCCGAAGCAATCTGTTGTGGCACGCCTGTTGCTCACCAACGATTGTTTCCATTTTTCAATTCAGGAAGATCACCTAAGGGAGTACTGACTATGACAGCACAGCATTTCACACCGATTCAGCATCCACCACGCATTATGAGGCGATATGCGGCGGGACATCTAGTCGTCTTGATGCTGATGTTGTGGCTGTGCGACCTCGTTGTGGGAACAACCGGAGCCTTGGCGCAAAACATCGTCAGCACGCCCAGCGCTCTTTCCCTGACGGTAGCGCAGGGAGGCACGGTCTCCGGAACGGTGAGCTTGAAGAAATCGAGCACTGATCAACATAGTTATCTCATCAGCACGAACCAGGGATGGATTTGGCTCACCCCGGCTTATGGCAGCACGCAAACTATTACGACTGAAACAGACACCCTGACCGTCACGGTGAATACGTCGGCGATGGGACTCGGAGTGGGAACCTATTCAGGAGTGGTCTACATTGGAGAATCAGGCGCTGGCGTCTCCACCCTTCTACGCATTCCTGTCACCACCACTGTGACGGCGGCAGGAACGACACCACCACCGCCCCCATCAACAACACCTCCGCCGCCCTCGACGACTCCGCCACCGCCCCCATCAACAACGCCTCCGCCGCCGCCACCCGCAGCCGCGACGCCCCCTCCGCCGCCACCCGTAGGCTCGTTGTCGCCCATGCTCCAAGCCTTCCCGTCCGCTCTTGCGCTCACAGCCGCAAAGGGGAACACGGCAACCGGCGTGTTCAATCTGCAAAAGTCCAGCACGCAGCAAAGCAGTTATTACATCAGCGCAAATCAGTCGTGGACAACGCTGAATCCACCGTACGGCAGCACCCAGACCATCACGACCGAAATCGATCCCATCACGGTGTCGGTTAACACCTCGACCTTGAACGTCGGCACCTACACCGGTGTCGTCTATATTTCTGAAAGCGGTCCCAATGGATCGCAAATCTTGCGCATCCCCGTCTCGCTCGCGGTCACCGCAACCGGCACCACGACACCCCCACCGCCGCCGCCATCAACAACGCCCCCCCCTTCAACCACACCGCCACCTCCGTCAACGACTCCTCCACCGCCGCCGCCATCGACGACGCCGCCTCCGCCGCCGCCGACGAGCTCACTGACACCGATGCTTCAGGCCTTCCCTTCTGCGTTGTCTTTGACAGCTGTGAAAGGAAATACGGTCTCGGGCATTTTCAATTTGCAAAAGTCCAGCACACAACAGAGCAGTTACAGCATCAGCGCCAACCAAGCATGGACGACGTTGAATCCACCGTACGGCAGCACGCAAACGATCACCACCGAAATCGACCCCATTACGGTCTCGGTCAATACGTCTGCGATGAACGTGGGGAGCTATACGGGAGTCGTCTATATCGTTGAGAGCGGCCCCAATGGCTCACAAACGCTGCGCATTCCCGTCTCGCTGTCCGTCCTCGCCAGCGGAAGCACGACGCCGCCACCGCCATCCCCCACGGGAAGTGTCACCTCGCCGCCACCGCCGCCTTCTGGCACAGCCACCGGCACGGTGACGGTGATGTGGAACGCCAACACTGAAGCAGACCTGCAGGGCTATCGAGTCTATGTCGGGACGAGTTCCGGTGCCCGTACACAGGCTTTCGACGTGGGAAATGTGACGTCCACGAGGCTGACTCTGCCCTTAGGTTCCACCTATTTCTTTGTCGTGACGGCTTATGACAAGAGCGGCAACGAAAGTTCTCCGTCGGGAGAATTGAGCAGAAGCCTGTTCTAAAAAATATCTCTGTTCAACAGGCTTGACCGCTCTTCCCTCAAGCCTGTATAACGGGCGCTGTCCCTTTGAGCCCGCTCCGAAGGAACGTATTCTTCGAGCGGGCTCAAAAGTGTATGCAGCGCCCGTAGCTCAATGGATAGAGCATCTGACTACGGATCAGAAGGTTACAGGTTCAAGTCCTGTCGGGCGCACCACTAACTCACCTCTCTTTCCGTTCCGCCTGGTTGATCCGTCGCTTCCTCCCTGGAGAGGCCCTTACCGTCCCAGGCAATCCTTTCGCCTCACTGAGCACATCCGTCTGCAGCCAGAGGCAACACGTCCTTGATCATGATCGCAGTAAATCTTTCCGGCTCCTCGAATGGCGGGTTATGCCCGGATTGGTCAAACCACAACAGACGCTTACACGGCGCTTCGATCATATTGAAGTATTGCTCCGCCAACTCAGACGGAATGTGTCGATCATAATGCCCGAGCAGGAACACAATAGGAACCGCGAAGGGCCGATAGCGCTCCGTCAGATCGAGCCGTGAAAGTTCAGGCTCGAGATGTGTCAGCGAGAATCGGTTGCCTTGTCCGAACTTGATGAGGTCGATGAGATTCGCCTCGTCGGTGGTGAGCGCGGCCCAGATCAATGTTCCAGTTGAAAGCTGCGCGTGATTCACCCCTCCAAACTGCTGCGTCCACCCTTCTACCGCTAACAACTCATCGACTGACGCGTAAGGAGGTGGTCCAATTTGTTGTAAGGCGTTACGCACTTCGGAATTCCGCCGCTTCAGTGCCTCAGAGAACGTGAAATCATATGCAGGCCGACGCCCAAGAGGCATATTGGCGATCTGTGCCACTCCTACGTAGAGTGCCACTTTCTCGGGATAGCGAGCCGCGTAGAATGTCCCGAGGACGGTGCCCCAGGAATGTCCGAGCAGCACCACTTTCTTATGACCAAATCGCTTCCTCACCAGGTCCACAAGCTCATCCAGATCGCGGACAAAACGCTCGACGGTCATAGATTCTTGAGGGATATCGGAAGAGAAGGACCTCCCTGCCCCACGCTGCTCCCAATAGACGACCACATACTGCTGCTCAAGAGCGGCGTTGAAGTGACGGAACAGCGGCGCTTCACTCGCACCTGGTCCCCCGTGCAAGAGAATCAATGCCGGATTGGAATCAGAGACACCGCGAAACCATATGCTCTGAGGCAGGCCGCCCAGGGCTATTCGTTCCATCGTCGCAATACTGTGAGGAACAGTCCGGCATTCGGCGTCCGTAAAAGGAGCGGTGTAGACGCACCCTATGGTCATCATGCACACAAACGCCATGAGGAGGATAATACGTACCCCCCGCCGGGACCTGCGAGCTTGTGATGGTAGCAATGACACGCAGAGCATTCAGACGGAACCACCGCATCTCACTATGACTCGCGAGCGGCTACCGGGGCAACGATCAATGGATGTGAGTCCTTTATGCTCTTCTGAGTCTCGACGCTGCCACATCGTTCTGACCGCCAGAGCAGCTCCGTAGCCTTAACTAGGGCCATGCCTAGTTTGAGGATCGCCACATCCTGCTAGTCTGAAATCACGCGAAAGATATCTGTTCGGACGTCGCGGGAACACTACACATCACCATTCATCGGTACCGTTGAAGGAGGTCGCACATGCATACGGATGATTCTTCCAACTGGTCGGCATTCATGGCGGGCGCATTGATCGGCGCGGGAGTCGCGTTGCTCCTTGCTCCTCAGTCAGGCAATGAACTTCGCTCGACTCTGCGTGACTATGCCTCCAGGGCGAAGGACGAACTGGATGAAGCCACTGAACAGGGACGCGCAGCCTGGGACTCCGCCATGGAACGAGGGCAGGAATACGTCGAGGGTGGCAAACAAACGTTACGAAAGGCAGGGCGAGCCGCTCGTGAGTTCGTGGATGAGACGATGCAGACTGCCCAGAACACGGCGGAAGAAGCGACATCACGGCGAGGCTGAGAAGAGCCGCGCGAGAGAGTCAGTGATGCTGTCACACTACGTTGAAAAGGATGCGCTATCATGATGAAACCACTCACGCACCTCATATTCGCCTTTGCCATGATGACCCTGGTGGCCTGCCAGTCCACCACCGGCAAGACTGCCGGTCAGACCATCGACGATGCCTCCATCACCACAGCGGTTCAGGCCAAACTGTCACAAGACCGGCTGTCGAACTTTTCGCGAATCGATGTCGACACGGAGCGCGGCGTCGTGACCCTGAACGGGGTGGTCAAATCCGCCGAACAAAAAATGCGGGTCGTTGAACTGGCTCGCGGGGTGGCCGGTGTGCGCACCGTGAACAACAACTTACAAATTCAAGCGCCGTAAGAAACCAGGATGAGCATCTTCTGGGGGAGGCGGCGATCGCACCATCGCTGCTGTGATGAGGTCTAGGAGGCTGATTATGACGCGCCATGTCTCACATATACTGCCTGTGCTCTTCTCTGCCCTGTTGGTGGGAGCCTGCAGCCATTCCATACCCAAATCGCCATCCAAGCCGGTCCCGCCTCCTCTGACCAGTGCCGTGCCTACATTCCCAGCGCAGACCAAAGAGGATTCCCGGGCGCCTGTGTCCCAGGTGCCCGTTCAAATCAAGACAGACCTGACCCCCATTCAGACCGCGATCCGCAAAGCCATTCCCGAAAGGATCACGGAGACCGGCCACCCCCTAGGGCAGGAGTTCAGGTGGACTTTTGTGAGGGTTGGTGAGCCTGATGTTCACATTCAAGATGGGCTGGTCGCGATCCATGCCGAATATAAAGGTGATATCGAATCGCGTGGCAGTTCACATGCCTGCAGGCTCGACCCGTTATACACCTCAATCGACGCCACAGGCCGGTTGACGATGATTCAGAACGGCGATGCCCTATCTTTCGGCTTTGACCCGGCACAGACAGCCGTCACCACCAAACCTGATAGCGATGCGCGCTGCAATATGTTCAATGTCCCGATTTCCGAACAGCTTCCCGATCTGTTCGGCATGTCGGAGATTAAAACGGCCTTGGCTGAAGCGGTACATCCCAAGGAGTTCGGGATTCCACTGCAACGAATCTGGGATGATTTGGGCGGCCCATTATCGATCCCCATTGCGTCTCTCAACACCCGGGCTTGTATGTATGGCAATCCTCGGGAAATGATTCTCGGCGGCCAGAAAGGGACTACGCAGGAGACAGTCATTTCGGGAACAGCGAAAGAGATGCCGTTCATTACCTATGAAGCGACCTGTACCGAAGCCACACCCACAGTGGCCCTGGTCAATTCAGGATCCGTTCCACCAGAAGGAAAGCCCTATACGCTCGTAGCGCGGATACCGCTGTCTTATCAGCAAATCTCGCATCAGTTGCAGAGTAAACTCTTTCACCAATCGGTGTTTTTGGATACCGCTTCCGATACCGCCGTCATCGAACGGGTCTCGGCCTCGGATGCCAACGGCCGCGCGCTGGTGGCGATCGACATGAGTGGCGATCTCAAGGGCACGATCTATTACTGGGGGACTCCTCGACTCGAAGAAGGGGGACGCAGTATTTCCGTTCCGGATCTCCAAATGGCCAATGAGTCCAAAGCCGCGATCGATTCCATCCGCATCGGCTACTGGCAGCTGGTCGACCGTGAATTGAACGGCAAGTTGCGGCAAGCGATGACCGTCGACATCTCTCCTCAAGTGGATCGCTTGAAGCAGACGGTGACCGGTACCCATCGATCGGGCGGCACCACAATGGACATTCTCATTACGCGCCAGCAGCCGGATCATGTCCGATCCTCTGCTCAGGGCATCACGGCCACCATCATGCTGGAAGGCACGGCCAACGCGACCGGACAGGTCACGCTTGTAGAACAGAGTCCCCGCGCTCTGCTTCGACAGGACGGCCGGTAAGGCCGGCGCTCACGATATGCCACGCGGAGGCGGATCTATGGAACAGAGACCGACGCTGCACGAGACCGCCGACATCATCAAAATTATGAAGAATGACCACCGCCATATACTGGCCCTGTTCCAGGTATATCTCGGTACGGAGTCGGATTCCCGACAGTCCATTGTCGACGATATTCTTCAGCGGCTGGATGATCACTTCGACTGGGAAGAAAGATTGTTCGAGGAAGACAGCCGCCTCCAGGAACACGGCACTCCAGTGATCCGGCGCGTTCTGCTTGACCATGAGGAAGTCAAAGCCATGATCCATGAATTGCGCCACGCGGAGACGGACGATGATGAATCCATGGATCAGTTCTTTGAAGATATGATGCAGACTGTGCGTGTCCATTTTCATGGCGAAGAGCGTGATCTCATCCCTCTGCTCGATGCCATGACTACCGTACCGCGTGGGTGACCCGGCCTTGCCATGCGAAGCGTTTGGGGCCGACTCTCCGCCGGCACATTTTTTCATGTTCACAAAGGAGTGGTAGGAGGTGAGTCATTCACCGTTGCGTGTGGCTGTCGTAGGACTCGGCCACATTTCTCAGATGGCGGTCCTGCCGGCTTTTTCTCATACGGGATCTGCCGCCACCCTTACCGCACTCGTCTCGGACGATCCGGTTAAGCGTCGTGTCCTCGCCAAACGCTACGGCGTGACCCATACCTACCGGTACAAAGACTTCGACGCATGCCTGCGTAGCGGCGAGATCGACGCGATCTATATCGCTCTCCCCAACAGCCTGCACTGCGAATATGCCGTGCGAGCCGCGAAAGCCGGCATCCATATCCTTTGCGAAAAACCGATGGCCGTCACGGCGGCTGAATGCCGCCACATGATACAGGCTGCGGAGCGGCATCGCGTTAAACTCATGATTGCCTATCGCCTGCATTTTGAAGCCTGCAACCTCTTTACGATCGACCTCGTGCAGTCGGGACGGTTGGGGGACCCGCGCCTTTTTCATTCGGTGTTCACACAACAGGTCCGGGCAGGCGATATCCGCTTGCGGCAACAGCTCGGCGGCGGTCCCCTGTATGACATTGGAGTCTACTGTATCAACGCGGCCCGGTATC
>CAADGJ010000104.1 GCA_900696505.1 uncultured Nitrosospira sp. | reverse complement strand
GTCGCCTCCACCCGTTCATGATCGGCGACCAATTCCTCCACGAGCTTCTCTCCCGGCCTGCACCCCACATAGGTCAACGCCATGTCCTTGTCGGGGACCAATCCCGAAAGACGAATGAGATTACGCGCCATGTCGACCACGCTGATCTGTTCGCCCATTTCCAGCACAAAGAGTTCCCCGCCCTTCGCCAGCCGCGCCGCATGGAGCACGAGGTGCACCGCCTCCGCCACCAGCATGAAATAGCGGCGCATGCTCGGGTCAGTGATCGTGACAGGTCCTCCGGCTTTAATCTGCTCCAGAAACAACGGCACCACGCTTCCGTTGCTGCCTAATACGTTCCCGAATCGTACGGTGGCAAATATCGTTCGCGATGAACGGGCCAGCTTCTGCAGCAACAGTTCCGCGACACCTTTGCTCGCGCCCATCACGCTGACGGGATTCACCGCCTTGTCGGTCGAGATCAAAATGAAGCGTGCCACTTCATGGCGATGCGCCGCCTCGGCTAGAATCCGTGTCCCCCCGACATTGTTCAAGACGGCTTCACAGGGATTTCCTTCCATGAGGGGCACATGTTTATGCGCCGCCGCATGAAACACCAGTGTGGGCCGGTATTCCGCAAACAGCCGATTCATCTGCCCAACTTCGGTGATGTCGCCGATCACGGGAATGATGGAAGAGTGACCTGCCGCCATGAGCTCGTTCGACACAGCAAACAAGCCGTTCTCATAGCGATCCAGCAATACCAACGTCTCCGGCGACAATCGCGCTATCTGTCGCGACAACTCCGAACCGATCGACCCGCCCGCGCCGGTCACTAAAATGCGTGCTCCCCGCACCAGCGCACTGAGCGGTGCGGGATCCAGATCGACCGGGACACGATCCAACAGATCTTCGATGGACAGATTCCGGATCTGACTGATCTCTACCCGGCCTTGGAGCAGATCCCGTAAGTTGGGAAGGGTCTGGATCGGAAGGTGGAACGACTCCAACGTTTTCACCACTCCACGAATCGTGGCCGGTGCTGCACTAGGGATGGCGACGAGCACCACATCGGGACCGTGCGCTCGAATGATGAGCGGCAGACCAGCTTGATCGCCCAACACCTCCACACCGTGAATGCGGTGCCCGACCTTGGCCGGATTGTCATCGATGAACCCGATCGGACGATAACCGTACGACGGATTATTCCGCATTTCACGCACAATCATGGCTCCGGCATCACCGGCGCCGACGATCAGGACACGCTTATGGGAGGGCCCCACCAGGCCACGCTCGCGCAGGAGTCGAGGAAACGCCCGTAACCCCGCCTGGCAACAGAGCAGCAGCAGCGCATCGATGATAAAAATCGAGGAGGGGTACGCCTGCATGCCAAGCCCCAGCCTGACTGTCCCGGCAAAAGCCAGGGAGCTCAGACCGATGCTGAGAGTGAGATCTCGGATATCCCACAAGCTCGTGTACCGCCAAAGACTGTCATAGAGCCGGAAGGGATAAAAGGCCAACGCCCGGATGCCCAATAAGAGCGGGAGCATGGAGACAAAGAGTTCCCACTGGGACGCAGGAATCACCTCGTCAAAGCGAAGGAGGAACGCCGTCCAATTGGTCAAGGCCGCAAGCCCCAGGTACGCGACGAAGAGCAGGAGTCGCCGCTGGGCTGCCGTCAGGGTTGTAACAACGGGCGTGGGCATACCGGATTCCGAGACAACATCGTTCACTGCACGGCCCTCATGGGACCAAATATGAAGATACCCTTTCTCGAACAACCGAATCCAGCCCTAGGCGATACCTCAGGGCCTACGCCCACCTTTGATCGAAGGCAGAATCGCGTGCAGGTCAGACGGGTCGGCAGACAGCAAAGAGGATCTTGTAACCGGTCACTGGTTGTTCGGGAGAAACCGAAACGGGAGGAACATATTCAGCCAATGTCTCACTCACCTGACTAGGAAAGAGAACAAGTTTTCCCAGAAACAGCCGCTTCAGTACACGCTTCCCCGCCATACTCGAGGGGATCAAACGTAATCGGACCGCGACACGCTTGATCCACGACAGACAGCGCGCAGGAATCGAGGCCGCTGCGACAGGGAAGGCGCCAAAGAGGTCCGGCTGAAATCCAGCCTCCCGCAACAATGCCGAAAGTTCCCGGGCGGAATAGTACCGGCGACCATGATCATTCGGATTAAACTCTGGCCATTCCGGATTGACCGAGCAGAGCACCAGATGTCCCTGCGGAGAAAGCACCCGCCGGCACTCCGCCAAAAATTTTCCGGCGTCTTCAAAAAAATAGAGCGCCTCATAACAAACGATGAGGTCGCGGGATGCCGATTGCAGCGGCAATGCTTCGGCCTGGAGTTGCACCAACGGCGTAGTGCCCGACAGACGCCCCCAAGCTTGCCGAAGCAACCGGCTCGTCAGGTCTCCGCCTATAATCTGATCCGCATACCGTCCGAGATAACCAAGCCCCACTCCAGGGCCGCAGGCGACTTCCAGCACCCGTCGGCCTCGACAGAAGTCCGTTGCGAAGCGATAGCGCGTATAGACCATCGACAACGCTTCGGGGGTTACCCAATCGCCGGCTTTTTCTGTCACAGGGCTGTAATCAGAGAGGATCACGGCTGCGTGGAGAAAAACACCCGGAGTGCGGCGACAATCTGTTCGACTTGCGCCTCTGTGGTTTCAGCACTCATCGGCAACGACACGACGTCCCGGCAGATCGCAAGCGTTTCGGGAACATCCGGAACCGCCAGTCCCAATCCTTTGTGTTCCCACATGGGTTTCTGCCAATGGACTAATGTCTCGACCCCTTGTTCCTTCAGATAGGCGCGCAATGGCTCGCGAACGGTCGTGCGGATCACATAGTTCTGGAAGATGTCCTGGCACCGCGACTCGTCGAATTGAGGAATGCGCAGTTGGGTGATTCCCGCCAGCCCGCGATGATAGGCAGCGGCAATTCGCCGCCGATGTGCGATCCACCCGGGCAGATAACGCAGCTTCACATCCAGCACGGCAGCCTGAACGTTATCCAACAAGGCCGTCTGCCCATGATAGTGATATTCGCCGGTCGCGCGGTCCTCCCCGTTATAACGAAGGAGTGTCGCCATGCGGGCGAGTGACGCGTCATTCGTGGTAATGGCCCCCCCGTCTCCGAATCCACCGAGGACCTTGAAGGGATAAAAACTAAAACAGCCCGCGCGCCCCTGGCTTCCGGCACACTTGCCGTCGAACGTCGCCCCGAGCGCCTGTGCCGCATCCTCGATCACGGCCAATCCATGTTTGTCGGCCAGCGCTAAGATACGCTCCATGTCACAGACCCGTCCGTTCAGATGCACAGGAAGCAGCGCTTTTGTCTTTGGCGTGATGGCGCGCTCAATGAGATCGACGTCCATATTAAAGTCAGGACCGACATCGATCAACACCGGCTGCGCCCCGCAATGCACGATCGCCGACACCGTTGCGACGAATGTATGCGCTACCGTAATGACTTCATGACCCGCCCCAACTCCGGCGCCAAGCAATGCAAACAGGAGCGCATGGTACCCGCTGTTCACCCCGACGGCGTACTTCACCCCGACAAACTCGGCGAGGTGCTGCTCGAAATCTTTCAGTTGATGCCGGTTGACGAGATCGCCGTTTGCCAGGCAATCGATGATCGCCCGATCGATCTCGGGCTTGAGTTTCGCGTAGTGACTGCGCGGGTCGATAAAGGGAACGTGATAGGCCATAACTACGATCTGGTACTCGACACAAGTGCTTTTTCCACTGCAGAGACAATGTCATCCGCGCCGATATAGTACGCGTGTTCAAGCACGGCGGAACTCGGCGCCGGCGCGTCAGGCAAGCAGACACGGCCGATGGGCGCTTTCAGGGCGTGAAACATCTCCCCGGCCACTGAGGCGGCAATCTCGGCAGCGACGCCGCCGCTCATCCACGCGGCATCCGCGATAACCAAGCGGCCGGTCTTTCCGACCGACGAATACACCAGATTTCGATCCCAGGGCTTGATCGAACGCAGATCGATCAACTCCACGTCGATGCCCCGCTGAGTCAGCTCGTCCACCGCTTTTGTGGCTTCACTCGACATATAAGACGTGGCGAGCACCGTCACATCCCTCCCGCTCCGTCGAAGCGCCGCGGAGCCTATCGGCACCTCATACAGACCTTCAGGCACATCCCCCTGCAGATCGTAGAGCCATCGGTCGTCGATGTAGAGCACGGGATTCCCGTCCCGGACGGCGGCAATGAGCAGTCCCTTTGCATCATATGGAGTGGCCGGCATGACGACCTTCAGTCCGGGGACATGCGCAAAAAGCGCTTGCAGGGCTTGAGAATGTTGTGCGCCCTGTTCTCCTCCACGGTTGATTACCGCCCGGATCACCACCGGCACGGACACCTGGCCGGCAAAGAGGTATGACCAATTGGCCGCCTGGTTCATGATGGGATCCACCGCCAGCAACATAAAATCCATGCGCGGATGAAACACAATGGGACGCATGCCTGTGATGGCGGCGCCGATTGCAGTACCGGTGGTCGCATTTTCCGATACCGGGGAATCAATCACCCGATGCGTACCGAAGTCCTTGTCCAGGTCCTGGAGGCTGGTTCCTGCATACCAGGGGTTCCGGACGCCCTGTCCGATCAAGAATACCCGCGGATCTTCTGCAAGCAGTTGCGCATGGGCCTCCCGGATGGCCTGCGCATAAGTCAGTGTGCGCATAGGCTTAGCCTCCTCCCCGCACATATACGTGCTGCAGCAATTCACTCTCGTCAGGAACCGGCGATTGGCGTGCAAAGCTCACGGCGTCGTCAATTTCCCTTCTGACCTCGGCCTCCAGCCGATCAAAGACTTCTGACGACAAACCATGTGCCTTCAGCAAGCCACGGCACTGCGCGATAGGATCGCGGCGCTGCCATTCATCGAGTTCACGTCTTCGATCCGTACCGACCTCAAGATCGGCCGCAGGCCCCACATGTCCGCGCCACCGATACGTGCGACACTCCAGCAGCGTGGG
>CAADGJ010000103.1 GCA_900696505.1 uncultured Nitrosospira sp. | reverse complement strand
TGCCGCCACCAGCCGAACTTTCCAGTAAGGCCGGGTTTCCTGCGCGCCATACACCACATTGAGCGATTCCATGATGGCCGTGACTCCGCTCGAGGACGCCCAGAGCGCTCCCAGGAGTCCAAGCGAAAGGATGTCGCTCCCGGAGCCTTTCACGACACTATCCAGGTACTTTTGCAGCAATGATAAGGCGTCCGCAGGTAACACGGTCCGGAGATAGGTCATCAACTCCGGCAGCACCTGTTCCAACGGAAACAGGCCCAGCAATGCAGTCAGGAACAGCAGCGCAGGAAAAAGAGCCAGGAGAAAGTAATACGCCAATTGAGCCGCACGGCCGAGGATTTCATCCTTCTGGCTGTCGGTCCAAAGCCGTTGCCCAAGCTCTTTCCATCCCAGTCCGCCGAGTTTCCAGGGATTCCATCGTGGGGATGCACTGGTCAGCGAGGCCGACACCCTGACTCCTCTACTTCATCGGAACTGTGATGCCGATCCCGCCGAAGACCTGGCGTTGCCGCGTCCTTCAGCCTCTGAATACGAACCCTGGTCGTACGACGGTCGGGACTGCTTCCCTTGAGAGGTCAGCGTCACGCCGAGAGACCGGGCGATTTCGGGAATCAGCTTGTTTGCGAATTCGACCATGAGCGTACGCCCGGCTTGCATTAGTGCGGCCTTGGCCTGCTCCGTATCGATCTCCAATTCACGGCTCATGGTTTCCCAGATAGTGGAGTGACTTCGCTGTTCCGTTCTGCGGGCCCTGTGGGTGGGATCGGGGTAGTAGTCGTAAATGCCTTCGGCTCGACGAGAAGCGGTTTTGCCTTCCGTCTCGGACTCCGGCATGACCTGTGATGCGTGAGCGCCCGGCGGATAATAGGGGTACACGCCGCGTTGTGCACGTGTACGGGCTTCCAACAGGCCGATCGCGTATCCGGCGCAAATCGCTCCGCCCAGCATTAGCCATGGGTAGTCATCGACCTTATGGATGGGGTCCAAGGCGGCTTTGGTTTTGTCCACCATCTGCGTGACGCTCTGGGATCCTTCGTCGAGTAAGCGCGAAAATTTCATCGTGGCTCCCTCCGCCGTGTCTTTGATCCGTTGTTCCAACAGCTCGAGCTTTTCGGCGATATCCATTCTCGTCTCCACAATATCTTTTATGTCTTGGTCGATAGCAGCTGTTCTTTGACCCATTTGGCATCTTCCTTTAATGAGTAAAAGGTGCGAAACGGCCAGAGCCGAAGAGTGGTGCCGATGGCGATCAGACGAGCAACGAAGGCCGCGCCTGCGGCAGCCGCAACGAGTGCCACGATTCCATAACAGGCCCACAGTGGGAGGCCGCTGTAAAAGTGCAACAGGTGGATCAACGTCATCAGGAGAAATAATACAGCCAGGAAGGCCAGCATCATGGCGATGCCGGCGTGCATGGCGCTTTTGACGACCTTCCCCAACTCGTGCTGCATTTCATGCCGGGCCAGTTGGACCTCCTGGGCAAACAATCGCCGAAGATCCTCCACTAACCCTGTGACCAGCGAGGCGATCGAAATCGGATGGGGATTTTCCATATAGCCGTCCTCTTCCGGTTAATCGGTTCGAGCGCGGGAGAGCAGATATCCGCATCCCAGGCCGAGCAGCAGTGTTTGGAGCGGGTAACGTCGAATGAGAATTTCAAGGTCCTCGACGACCCCGCCGATGCCCTGTTCCTGTAAGTAGACAGAGGTTTCTTTGACCTTGCGCACGACTGTGTCCGCCGCCTCGCCTGCAGCGCTGTCTTTGGGAAGACGGTCACGGACGTGGTCCGCAGCCGATCCCACTGCGTCACCGGCGCGTTTCGCCATGTGTTCTGCCGAAGTGGCGGTGTCGTGGATGGCATCTTGTATTGACGAGCCGGCCTGTTTCGCCCGGTCTGCCATATGCTTCATATCCTGTTCCATCGGCCCTCCTCCTCACTCGTGTATAGGGTGCATATTGAGCAGATACTTGCCCAGACTAGCGGCGTGACCATGATGTTTGAACTGGGCAGAGCCCTAGTCGGCCAGGAGTCTCGCGCCAGCGATCGCACCGACATTAAAGAGTCGGCGACTCCGTATGCACACCATGAGGTTTTGACACAGGCGGGCGGTGCATCCGAAGCGTGAGATCGGGACGAAGGCGTTTGGCAGGCAGCCGTAGGGTGATCGATTGTCCGCGCTGGGCGGACCGGTGGAGCGCTTCAATAATCTGGACGTCGAGGAGACCTTCCGTTCCATTCGGTTCCGGCTGTCGATCATGTGTGACACAGCGCGCAAAATAGATCAGTTGTGGCGCGAATTGATCGCCCGGTGTAAACGTACGTACGCTCGTGCGCCCTCCGATCGTGACGGAGGCTTTCAATCCACCGACGTACTCATACGCCGGCTCGACGCGTACTTTTCCCTTGGTGCCGACCACCTCATAGGTCGCGGCGTCGGCGGCGCCGAAACTACAGGTGAAGGTCGCGAGGCGATCTCGAGAAAATCGCATGATCGCTCCGGCCGATTCTTCGACGGATTGAAACCGGTGATCCGGTCCTCGACCGGCGAGGGCGGTGACTTCTGTGGGCTCATCCCGAAATAGATACCGGGCCGCGTTGATACAGTAGACTCCAATGTCATACAGGGGACCGCCGCCGAGCTGTTGCCGCAAGCGGATATCGCCTGCCCGGACCTGTTGTGTGAACACCGAATGAAAAAGGCGCGGGTC
>CAADGJ010000102.1 GCA_900696505.1 uncultured Nitrosospira sp. | reverse complement strand
TCGAGCACCACGCCGGGCGCACTCACAGACGGTCGTCTTCTCAGAGCCAAACAACGGGCCGCCGTCTTCGCGATGCATACCCACGAAAACCTCCGCGCGGACATCGCCCGCGGCCAGGGAGAATATCTTGCGTCATTGGCGAGCCTGACCGGCGTCTCCACCGATCAGTGGACGGACCTTCAGGACAGCATGAGAAATGCTTATCCTGATCTTTTCAATGAGCAGATCTCAGCGGCGCATTCCAGCGAGCAAATCGTCGAGATCGCCTGGGCACGCGGGTACGGGATGCAGATAGCTGCAGATCGATAGTACTCCCGGCCACGCAGGCCGGCATGACCAGGCCGCCCCGTGATGCCGTTTACGTCTTCGGCCATACCCGAGAGGCTATCCGCTCTGCTGCAGAGATATGAAACGAATCCGCACGGTGAGCTCACTGTCGACGGGATCTTCGCCGTTCATCTGCTAGAGGAGGATCCACTTGCTGGGCGCGATCATGCTTGCGAAGATCAGTTCCCGATGCTGGGTCGGCTCCGGCACTAGGACCATCACTGTGCTGTCCCTGGGGACGAGAAGGCGGGGCTTCTTCCATTTCTCAATGGGCTTGCCCTCGCACGACGAGGAAATGGCAGGCTAAAGCTTCGACTTGGGGACAGGCTCTTCCAGCATCTCAATGACGTCGGCATCCGGCACAGGGACGGCCTCGTGCATCGCTTGATTCCCCTACCGCTGATCCGGCCATAGCGGGGCCAGACAGGGAGCCATCTCAAGCATGGCACCGCCTGGGGCACGCACTTCACTGGCTATCACCTGTCGAATCGAATGTGATTGCGGTTAGGCTGAGCTATGTTCAAGGCGCCCCACAAGCTCGCCGCATCACCCCGAGCCTCAACGTCGCCCTACGGTTTCAACTCCTCCCACTGCCAGCAAGCCCCTCGACATCCCAGCAACGAAACAGCACATTTTTCATCAGGTGTACCAACTTGCGACACGGGAAGGTAATGCACGTATTTCCACCGGATAACCAATTGACAGATTGTGGCGGCGGGAGTACGTTCCGAGCGCTCACAATGAGCGAGTATCGTGAACGGCTGGTCGACGACGCACGCCTCGTGCGTGAAACATCGACATGATTTACGCCATCGCATACGCAGCGACATGACTGTTGGTATCGGAAAACAGCTTTTCGAAAAGATACAGGAGTACCCTCTCCCCAAACAGACGGGCGTCAGGGACTATCTCTTCTACTTCGTCCCCTCGAGCGACGGTTACGGGAAGGGGGCACGGGCATTTTTCAACAAGTTCTATCCGAATCACATCGAAAAAGATGCGCGCAGTCTCCAGGATGTCGTCGAGACCCTGCACGCAGAAGTGACCACCCGCGGTGTCCGACACATTCGGGAGGTCGTCCTCGTGGCGCACGGCACTGCGCAAGGTCTGATCACGCCGCTCCTGAACAACCTCTCCTCCGAGACAATGCAAGAGTTCAGATACCTCACGGCTTTCTCGCTGGCGTGCCTGCAACAAGATTTCCTCGCCGGGAAATTCCCAGACTTTCAAGCGAAGCGGAAGACAATCCTGGCTCACCTGCAAAACGATTCCTGGGTCACGGTCCGGGCGTGTAACTTCGGCCAGTCCAGGGAAGGACTGTACGCTTTGCATTCGTTCTGGGGGGGCAAACCCAACGTCTATGCCCCCACGGACTATCAGTTCTTCGGCTCGCACCCGATCATGGAGGACATGCGGTTCAAAACCAGACTGGAGGTGCATGCCCACCTGGTGAAACAGCGCTTTCTGCCGAGGGACATGCACAGCCCGGAGCGGAAAGATGCGATTGTCCGCGCACTATCCGATCCGGCCGGTTTCTCCGAGCCGTTCGCCTTGGCCTCCATGCCCATCGACGCCCCCGAGCCGGAGGAAGCCCAACGATATGAAGCACTGATCGATGCGTTGGACGGAAGACGAGTTCCCCCTTCCATCCGATCTACCTTTGCCGCACAGGGCTTTCCGCTCACGAACCAGTTGCGTGTCTTCGTCATCGAACGAAACAGCGCGTGGCTCTTGAAGGACGTGCTCGCGCACGAAGGCGCAGACTACAAAATCGAATATCGCGTGTACGAGGAAGTCTCCCTCACCGAGCCGGGGAATCGCCGGCGAGCCAAACTGTGGGCCGAGGCCAAACTTGTCGCCACTCCCAGCGCGCACGAGTACTTCCCGCTCCAACTGTTTTTCTATCAGGGCGATCACGACCTTTGGCGAGGCCGGCTGTTCACCTTGGCCTTCCACACCGAGGATGTCGAAGCCGACCCCAAGGACAAACAAAAATTCGACGCGGTCATGACCCTCCTCAACGCCAAGCGCTTCAGCGACGGGTCGGGAACCGGCGTGGACATTCGGGCGGAATTCCAAAAGGAACAGAATATCGAACTCTCCGGCACTGCCACGATCACACTGCTCTCAGGGCCTGACTCGTTTCGCCGAATCACCTGGTCTATCCGAGACCAGCAGGCCTATCTCGTGAAGCTGGAACACCCCTCGTCCTCGAACGGCATCGCCACCCACACCCTCACCGTCTACGAGCATCCCGACCGAACCTCTCAGCTTAAACGCGAATATGAACTCATGTCGTTTCTCGGGATCTCTCCGGATACCCCCGGCACTGAACTGGCAGCCTACTTGGATCGCCTCAGCCTCGATGAACTGGCAGCCGTGATCGATCACACACGCGCGACGTACAAACCTACTTACGCCCTGTACCTTCACCATGCCCAGCAAGCGCTGCGACGCAAGAAAGGATTCGGCGAATGGTTACGGCAACGGGAACCCGATTTTGCATCTGCCGTGCTCCCCAGCGGCATGTCCTACTCCGAGCTCTCCTTATCGGAACGAGAGGACAAGCGGGCGATCGCATACGATTTCGAGTTCAACGGAAGCTGGCACGAGGTGAAGTCGGCGGATCCTCCGGCCACACCGGCGCAGAATGATCTGTTTGCCGAAGAGCGCCTCGGCCCGAAATTCAGGATCCCGGAGGAAGCCTTAGTCCAACGCACGAACCTACCGAACTTGGAGCCCGACTCGCCGTATACGGATCTCGAAGAGCTGCGCACCCTGGAGCGGATCGGATTCGCACCGTTCTTCTCCGTCGAGAAACACACCTTCGACCCTGTGAAGGAGAAGGACGAGCTCAGTTGCGAGGAATTCGCGGCGGTGATTGCAAAATGGAAAGAAGTGGCTCATCTGACGCCCGATGAGATCCGCGCCATCCTCGACGCCCAGCGCACGAGCACAGGGGAGTCCTACCTCGATGTCATTCAGCAGCTGGGTAGCCACTACAGTCTGCTCAGGAACATGGGCAAGCTGGTCGAACTGTTCAAGCTGCCGCCTATTCCGGTGACGACCTACAGCATCTCCAAAGAGGTCGCCAAGCAAGTCGTCAAACGTGTACCGCTTCTCGCGCGGATCGCGTTGCTGAGCGCCCTGTTCGAAGTGGCCTTCGTTTTCGAAATTCCTTTCAAAATGTGGATGAAGTTCCTAGAAGCGCAGGAGGATGCCGCCCGCGCCTGGGAGAATAAGGCGAAGCTGACCGCGGTGCGGCAGTGGTTGACCGAACTCTTGGATCTCACCTACCTTCGCGAAAGCGACTTCCCCGATCGCATCGACATCGACATTTCGACTCCCGTCTCGGCCGAACCGTACTATATCGGCCGCTACTATGCGCAACAGGTCAACGATCACGGACGCTATTTCCGGGCGATCTTCGCGCCGGAGGCCATGAAACGTGGATACGACAAAGGCGCCGAATTGATGCCGGCGGTGGGAACGGAGATACTCCGTCAAGCCGACGAGGCCATCGGGGATGTGCTGCAGGGGATGGAACTCGACAGTTGCAAAATCTCCGTGCTCAACGGCGCCGGGTTCATCGACCTGACGAAACTCAAGGCGTTGGTCGTCCGCCAGTTGACCAGAGCCTTGCTCGATCAATTGCCCAAAATGTAGGCAGGAAATCCGTCTTCTTATGACCAACCAACTCACAGCCCTCTACCTTTCCCTGAAACGGGTCATCGACCCCCTGCGCTCGCGGCTGTCCAGCCTGGAGGGAATGGAATTCCTGTTCCATCGCTACGGATGGCGAATCACGCTGGACGACCTCGTCTTTGCGAAGATCAACAACCTGCTCCAGATTCAGGCGCCCATCGAACAATTCCTTGAACTGGCCGAACGATTGGAATCCGCCTTGGAGGCCGACCCGGAAACCTCCCTTGGGATCGAGGACGGTGCAGACATTGCCCGATCAGCCACCAGGCTCGTCCGTGCGCTCGCCGATTTCAAACTGTCCGCCCTGGCGGACTTGCCCGCGCCATTGGCTGACCAAGAATTTTGGAGGAGCATAGGCGATCACCTCCTGGATGATCTCTTGGAAGAGTATCTTCGCCTGTACCACCCCGTGACCTATGGAGGACTGCATTTCTGGGGCATCATCCGGTACGAACCCACCGAGCCGAACGGGCCGTTTCGCAAACCCTATGAGAGGATTCGTATCGAGTGGGAGCAGTTGCTCGAGACAATGAAAAATCCCCTGGAAGCCCTGACACGGGCCTACCGATGGAATGATCGTGCCCATCCCTTCGAGCACCGACGGCTGTTGGAGGCGGCAGCCAGGGCGTTGCGCGCCTTCGGAGTTCCCGCAGCGCTTATGGTTCCAGACCAACGGCGCCACGTTGCCGAGCCGCCGGAGCGACGCGACCGCATTCTTCGTAATTCGGACGCTCTGCGAACTCGCTGGTGTTATGGTTATTCCACCAGCGACCAGATTCTGTATGAAATCGGTTGCGACGTCTTGCCGGCCGCATCGACGGATCAGCCAGCAGTATCGGGCTTGGTCTTCATGCCGATCCTGCGGGGAGGAACCGGACGAACACTCTCGCTCGGTAAGCACTTGCGGTTGCGTTGGAATGTCGACGCAGGCATCGGCGATCTGATCAGCATCGCATGCTTTCCAAACCATATCGGTTTCATCGGTGGAGAGGCGGCCCTCGACACCGTCGTCGAGATCACGAGCGCAGAGACAACACCGTGGTACCTGCTCGGTAACGCCCGCACCTCGCGCATTGAACTGCGCGGGTTCGCCCTACAGGCCTCGCTCCATGGTTCAGCCGACGATCCTGAGTTCGCCGCACGCTTCATGGCCGGGGGGACGGAGGGGCAGCCGGGCTGCAAGATTGTCATTTCCTTGGGCGAGGCCGACGGCTTCCTGCAAAGTACATTGCCGCAACGGACGATTGAACTCTCCTGCTCACCCGAGATTGTCTGGTCCAGCAAGACTGGCCTGACATTTGGTGGAAGACCGACTATCGCCTTCGACTTTCCGCTACAGACGCGAGTCGGCCCCTTTACCGTGACCCAAGTCACAGTTGCCGTCACCAACGGGCCTCCTCGGGCAGGGGCAACGAGCCTCGCCTGCGAGGTTGGAGCCGACATCCGCGGGTCGCTCGGGCCGGTCGATGTGGTGGTGCAGAACCTAGGCTGCGCCTGCCAGGTCACGGCCTACGGCCGTGAGGCCCTCTTGGCTCTTCCAGCGGACAGTGACGGACCGGCCCTCGGCAACTTGGGAGTCGATCTCGGCTTCCAACCGCCGACCGGCCTGGGCCTGGCGATTGCGACGGCGGGCGTGACCGGCGGCGGATTCCTGGGTTTCGACCCCCAGCGCGCCGAATACAGCGGCCTGCTGCAACTGGAGCTGGCCGAAACGATTGCCATCAAAGCCCTGGGCCTGCTCACCACCAAACTCCCCGACGGCAGCAAGGGCTATTCGCTCGTGATTCTGCTCACCGCCGAAGGCTTCACACCGATTCCCATCGGCTTAGGCTTCACCCTCACCGGCATCGGCGGATTAGTCGCCCTGCATCGCACCGTCCGGACCGACGTGCTCCGCGATGGCCTCAAGACCGGCACGTTGAACTCCATCTTGTTTCCACCCGATCCCCTCCGCAATGCGCCCCAGATCTTCAGCGATTTGCGCCGCGTGTTTCCGCCCCCCGCCGGCCGCCATGTGGTCGGCCCGATGGTGCAGTTGCGCTGGGGGAGCCCCACCCTGCTCACGCTCGACCTGGCCCTGCTCGTCGAACTGCCGGCGCCGATCCGCGTCATCGTCCTGGGCCGGCTGCAAGTGCTGTTGCCGGATCAGTCCCATCCGCTCGTGCAGATTCGCATGGACGCCTTGGGCGTCCTGGATCTCAGCGCCGAGACGGTGGCCTTGGATGCGACGCTCTATGATTCGCGCATTCTGCAATTCACGCTGACGGGCGACATGGCCTTACGCGCGGGCTGGGGCCGTCAGCCGCAGTTTGTGTTGGCGATCGGCGGCTTCCATCCGCGGTTTGCGCCCCCACCGGGACTTCCGGCTTTACAACGGCTCGCGCTCCAACTCGCTGATGGCGACTCGCTCCAGTTACGGTGCCAGACCTATCTGGCCGTGACGTCGAACACGGTGCAATTCGGGGCCCGGGTGGATCTGCATGCGGCCGGAGGCGGCTTCAGCTTCGATGGGATGCTCGGCTTCGATGCAATTCTCCAATTGGCTCCTCTGGCCTTTGAGGTCGAGGTCGGGGCCGCCTTGGCGCT
>CAADGJ010000101.1 GCA_900696505.1 uncultured Nitrosospira sp. | reverse complement strand
GACAAGATGGTGGGGCTGTTGATCACCGACCGTTATGGTGCATTGGTCGCAGCCAGTTCGGAACCGGATCATTACTTCCTCAGCCAGGAGCCGTGGTGGGAGGCCTTACAAGCCGGAGGCCTCGACCGTATTTACGTCAGCGGGCTAATCCCCGGCCAGGAAGGATCTTTTCGCTCGCCCGAAGAGACCATCGACATCGCGATTCCCATTCTTGACGACCATCAGCACGCGGTCATCGGTGCGATTAAGGCCTCTTATCGGTTCGATTCCCTGTTTGCAATGATCAAAGAGATCCGCATCGGGCAGACGGGTCATGCCATGTTGTTCGATGCCGCCGGCCAGCCGCTGGTGTGCCCTATCTTGCCTCGTCGCGCACATCGGATTCCGAGCCAGTTGATGGCGATGATCGTCTCGTCGAACCCAGGCTGGGGCATCGCCGAGGACGACGGCCATGGTGCGACCGATACGGTGGTCGGGTATGCGCCGGTCACGGGACTGAGCTTGCCGGACAACTCCTGGCACGTCTTCGTGCGGCAACAGCCGGAGGAAACCTACGCGCCCATTCGCGACCAGTTACGAAATCTCGCGCTGATCGGTGTCGTGATGTTGGGCTTGCTCTGGGCGATGGGGCGCTACGTCGCCACCAGGATTGCCAGGCCGATTCAGGTGCTCAAGACGGGCGTGGAGGCGATCAGTCGTGGCACCTACGATGGGCCGCTCGACGTCAAAACCGGTGATGAATTCGAGGAACTGGCCGTCGCGGTGCATCGCATGGCGGATCGATTGCAGGCGTCGCGTATCGAACTGGAGTCGCTGAATGCCGAACTCACACATCGGGTGGAAGAGAAGACGGCGGAGATTACGCGGCAGATGCGAAAATTGGAACTGTCGGAACGGTTGGCGACGTTAGGCAAAGTGGCCAGCGGAATCGCGCATGAGATCAACAATCCACTCGGCATCATTCTCAATCGCATCGAATGTATGGAAGCTGATGCCGCCCAGTCGAACGTCCCGGATGAGGTCGGTCGCGATCTCGTCACGATCCGGACCCAGGCAGAACGAATTTCCCGCGTCACGCGAAGCATTCTGACGTTTTCCCGAGGTACGGTGTCCATGCTGAAACCGCTCGACTTGAATTGCGTGGCACGAACGTGCGTGGCCATGGCAGGCGAACGAATGACGGGTCTTTCTGTGCGGATGGACTTGGATCTGGCCGCGGCGTTGTCGCCTGTGATGGCTGATCGTGATCGATTGGAAACCGTGTTGCTGAACGTGATCAATAATGCGATTGATGCAGTGACGGCATCCGGCGAGCATGGAGTGGTCACGGTTCGTACCGCTCGCGTGCAGATCAATGGAGATGAGTGGGTGCAGATCAGCATATCGGACACTGGACCTGGGGTGCCCTCCGCGATTGCTGATCGGATTTTTGATCCGTTTTTTACGACCAAGCCGGCCGGCCAGGGAACCGGCTTGGGGCTATTTTTGAGTTATGGCATCGTCTCGGATCATCGCGGGCGCATCGAGGTGCGGAACGATAGCGTGGGGGCCGTCTTTGACATCTATCTGCCTGCGGTGGGACTGGGCGAGAGCGTGCACGAAGGAGCACCATGGGGATTGCAGGAAAAATTCTGATCGTCGATGACGAGCAGGATGCGTTGGACAATTGCAGACGGATTCTCAGCCGTGTGCCGTATGACTGCCTGACTGAGTGTGATCCGTCGCGGGCGCTGGAAATCATTCAGCGCGAGCGGCCCGGGTTGATCCTGACGGATTTGCGAATGCCACAACTGGACGGCATCGAAGTGCTGGCTGCAGCTAAGCGAATGGATCCCTCTGTCCAGGTGGTATTGTTGACGGCGCACGCGACCGTGCAGACCGCGGTGACGTCGATGCGCTATGGCGCCTTCGACTACATTACCAAGCCATTTACCAGCAGCGATCTTGTCCAGGTGGCTCGCCGCGCATTCGGTGAGGATGAGTCGACTGGTGCGAAGCAAGCTGGAGTGACCGAGGTTCGACCTTCTGTCGATCACAGGCGTCAGGGAACGCGGGCCAGTTGTGCGCGGGTCATTGGTGAGAGGCCAGCCATGGAATCGGTCTTCAGCCTGATCGACAAAGTGGCGCCGACGCATTCCAACGTGCTGGTCTACGGGGAAAGCGGGACGGGAAAGGAACTTGTCGCGCGCGCGATTCACGACGCCAGTTTACGGGCCGATCGTCCCTTCATTCCGGTGGACTGCGTCTCGTTGCCTGACACGCTCCTTGAATCGGAACTGTTCGGCCATGAGAAGGGCGCCTTCACCGGCGCACACGTCTCGAAGCCCGGACTGTTCGAAGTGGCGGCGGGCGGGACAGTCTTTCTGGACGAGGTCAGCGGAATGAGTCAGACCCTCCAGTCGCGATTGCTGCGGGTTCTTCAGGAGCGTCAGATGCGGCGGGTCGGGGGTATCCGGTTTTTGGATGTCGACGTGCGGGTGATTGCCGCATCAAACCAGGATCTCGAGGCCGCCTGCCGGCGCGGAGAGTTTCGCGAGGACCTCTACTATCGCCTGAATGTCATTCCCATTGTGTTGCCGCCGTTGCGGAGCCGGGAGGGTGATATTCCGATTCTGGCCCAGGAATTTTTGCGGAGATTCATGAAGCAGCAGGGGGCCGCCCTCGGGTTCGTCCCCAATCTGGACTCCACGGCGACGGAGTTGCTGTGCGGGTATGCCTGGCCGGGGAATGTGCGCGAATTGCAGAACGTCATTGAACGCGCTGCCGTGCTGGCCGATGGTCCGCTGATTACCGCCGCGCATTTGCCCGAGCGGTTGCGCCAGGTGGTGGTGGACGAGGCAGGACCGGGAGAGGCTGGCTCCTTCAAACTTGCTAAGCAAGCGGCGGTCACGACCTTCGAGCGGAGTTTTCTGATCGAACTGCTCAAGCGAAACGATGGCCATATGGGGCGAGCCGCTCGGGAAGCCGGCGTGGATCGAAAAACGGTCGAGCGGATGGTCAAGAAGCATGGGCTCCGCGAGCGCTTCTGATCCGTTTTCTGTCACGGCTCACCGTGTTTATTCACGATGCCTGATTCGAGGTTTTCTCTCTCAGCTTTCAATGGGGCATCGATGTCCCATTGGGACAAATGTTCAGGACACTCACCGTTCGCCTTTCAGTTCGCAGCATTCCTGAGAATTGTGGTTTTTTGATGGGGCGATGTCGCCCCATTTTTATTCTCTCCTTCATCTTCACTGTCTGAAATTTCCAACAAAGTCTACGTTTCTGCACGCAATCAATCTGGAACGAGAGTTGCTCTAGTATCCCCCGTCTTTTTATGCGCATTGCTTTTCATGTGCATTGTGAAGTGCGCCATCGTCCCGTTGTCGCGAAGCAGGTGTGGAAACCGAAGGACCGGCCTCCTGGTGTTTCCACTCCATGAGGTGCAGGTCTTCACGGGCCTGCACCGTGCGCGACCGGAGTGCGATGGTAAGAGAGTGGGGATGCGGAGGTTGTATGGTTTCAAGAGGAGGTAGGTCTAATGAGATCGGTACGTAGCGGGCCTAAGAAACTCAGTCAGCGCAGGTCCCAAGCGGCTTGGAAGCTCCTGTTAGGAGTGATGCTTCCATCGGTCTGCGTCGGGGCGTTCCAGGTGGCCTCGGCGGCGGCGCCGGAGCTGCATGCGGCTGCGCATAATCAGCCTGCATGGGCTGAGCAGTTGAAGGGTCAGACCATTGTCGAGGATGCGCAGGAAGGCCATGTCGAGCGCACTGCGATGATGGAACGCCAGCACCAGCGGATCATGGAGAAGATCAACGAGCAGTTGGTCCATGATGCCGAAGTGCAGCGGACGGGCGGCCAGTACAACAACGTCAACATGTTGCACCAGTACGGCGCCGGCAACCAGGATTTGTTATTGATGTCGAACAGCGGCGCCGAGCCCGTCTCCTCGATGGGCGGTAAGTGCCCAGCCAGCGCGCCGGTTCGCAGCTACGACGTGTCGGCCATCAATGTGGAAATCACCTTGAACATGTGGCTCGATTTCTATCCAGGCTACATGTACACGCTGACCGAGAACATCGACAAGGTCCGCGCCGAAGAGACCAAAAATAAAGAAGCGCGTGACAAAGAAGGGTACGATCCGGGCGGCGTCATGAACGGGCTGCAGAACCAGTTCATTCAGCCGTTGGTCCTTCGCGGCAATCAAGGCGATTGCGTGAAGGTGACGCTCCGCAATCAGCTGGAAGGTGACGAAGAAGTCAGCTTGAACATCCATGGTTCCAGCATGGTCATGTCGGCGACGGGACAGCCGGCCACGACCACCAACCCCGACAGCATTGCGGGCAAGGGCAAAGCCGTGGAGATGGAATGGTATATCCCCCCGACACAGCAGGAGGGCAGCCGCCAGTTCCATTCGTACAGCAACGATCGTGAGTTGACCGTCATGGGCCTCTTCGGTTCCTTCGTGATCGAGCCGAAGGGATCTGAATACCTCGAGCCGCTGGGAACCGGCGATCCCAAGCCGACCAAGAGCGGCTGGCAGGCGATCATCAAGAACGGCAGTGGCCCGGACTTCCGGGAATTCGTGCTGTTCTATCATGAAGTCGGCGACGAAGCGTTTCGCCCATTGAACAAGAAGGGCGACTTCATCCCGCAGCGCGATCCGCTCACCGACGTGTATCGTCCGGTGGCCCGCGCGTTGAACTATCGCAGCGAGCCGTTCGGCGTCGATAACATGCAAACGCAGCACGAATACTTCGGCTTCGAAGATGAGTCGATGGCCTACAGCGCCTATACGTTCGGCGATCCGGCCACGACCATTCCGCGCAGCTACCTCGGTGACCCGGCCAAATTCCGGTTGGTGCACGGTGGTTCCGAAGTGTTCCCCTCGCACCATCCGCACGGTGGATCGATTCGTTGGCCGCGGAGCCCGCGAGCCATCGACGAAATGCCCCTGTGGCATGCGGCGAAGAACGGGCCCGTGAAATATCCTGTGATCCGGACGAAGTCCGACCGGGTCGACGTGGAAGTCATTGGTCCGTCCGAGACCATGGACCTGGAAACCGAGTGTGGATCCGGTCTCTGCCAGCAGTTGGCGGGAGACTTCCTGTTCCACTGCCACGTGGCGCATCACTACATTGCGGGCATGTGGGGCTACTGGCGTGTATACAACACCATTCAGCAGGGCGCGAATCACAATGACGTGATGCCGGACCTGCTGGAGTTGCCGGACCGCAAGGGCCGCATCAAGGTGGGTGTCACGTCTGACGAGCTGATCGGCAAGACCGTCGATTGGTTCGGCAAGCAGTTCAAGATCATTGAGAAGGGCAAGACCGACTGGAAGGCCGACCCGGCCATCGTGACCATTAAGGACTGGGTCGATATGCAATTCCCGCCGCAGGGTCTGCCTGGCCACAAGAAGGATGAGCGCGATCAGACACGCTCCTATGACGCCAGCGTGCTGAATTGGGGTTGGCAGGGTACTCGTGCGGTGACGGAGCCTGAGAATACGGTGCCGAATCCGCGGTATCAATCGGCCCATCCCGGCGAACGGTTGCCGATTGTGTTCGAGCCGTTGACCGGTAAGGTCTCCTGGCCGCACTTGAAGCCGCATTTCGGTCGCCGCGTGCCGTTCTCGAAGAGCCACAATCCCTCGCCCTGGCTTGAGATGATCCATCTCGACGAGGACGGCCAGCCGAGTTCCTATCCCGCTAAGCCTGGTGAGAACGGACGCTGGAGCCTGTGCCCGGAGAATGCCGGCTCGAAGAAATACAACGTGCACTTCATCCATACGCCGATGATGCTCGCCGACAAGCAAGGCGACACCGCGGCCATCATGGATGAAGGCGGGTTGATCTATGTGTTGCATGAAGAGGAAGCGGCCATTCGGAAGAACAACGACCTGAAGTTCCCATTGGTCGTGCGCTCCAACATCTATGATTGCGTCGATTGGATGTTGACCAGCGAATGGGATGACGACGACTTCGGCAATTTCCACGCGTCGAAGGTCAACACCCATTGGCACTTCCTGCAGTTCGACAACCAGTCGTCGGACGGCGTGATCACCGGCTTCTCGAACGAACAGTCGGTGCGCCCGTTCACCATGCTGGAAAAAAAGACGGACAAGGGCTTGCCTTTGCCGTTGAACACCACGTTTACCAAGGCGGGGAAGAAGGGTGATCGCGTGATCACCCTGAAGAACGCCGCGCAGTATCATCCGGGCATCGAAATTCTCATCGGCGCGGATAACGTCGGTGGGAATGAAGTCGGACGGATCCAGTCGATCAAGGGCAACGAGATCACGCTCGTCCGGCCGTTGAAGAACGATCATCCTGTGAAGGATATCGTGACGGTGGAATTTGTCCGGCAGCGGTTCTGGGTAGATTCCGATGTGGGCACCGTGTTCTGGCACGACCATGCGTTGGGCCGGATCACGTGGGGCCATGGCGGATTCGGTACGATGCTGGTTGAGCCGGTCGGATCGACCTATCACAATCCGAAGACCGGCGCGCCGATCCGGAGCGGTCCGTTGGCGGACATCCGCACCGCGGAGCCTGTGGGCTACGGGGTGAACGGCAGCTTCCGTGAGTTGTTGGTGCAGTTGAACGATAGCGTGCCGCACACGATCAACATCGTGACGGCGGGTAATCCTCCGGGTCAGCCGGTGGAAGTGGCCCTGGAAGCGGGGAAGACGATTTCGTTCCCGATTCCAGACCATATCAAGATGACGCCGATGCCGTTCCTGAACGGCGGTACCCACACGACGGGCGGCGGTCTCAACTTCAGAGCGGAACCGATCAGCGGACGCCTGAAGGCGAATCCGGATACGTCGAAGCTCTTTAGCAGCGCCGTACACGGTGATCCGTACACCCCGATGGTGCGAGCCTACCTGGGGGATACGGTCGTGTTCCGGTTGTTGCAGACGATGACCAATGAAAGCATGGTCTGGACGTTGTCGGGTCATACCTATCTGACCGAGCGGTATGCCGGCGATGCCAACCGGAAGAACTCGATCCATGTCGGTATCGCTGAACGATACGACCTGGTCGTGCCGCAAGCAGGCGGACCACGCTTGCAGGCGGGTGACTATATCCACTTCAACGGTCGTTCATCCAAGTTCTCGGAAGGCGCTTGGGGTATCTTGCGCGTCCTCGATAAGGACGTCACGGATCTCCAGAAGTTGCCTGCCGGATACAGTGGCCGGAACGAAATTCCGAAGGCCCCGGCGGTATGTCCTGCCGATGCGCCGGTGAAGAGTTTCAATGTGTCGGCGATCGATTTCCCGTCGATGAAGTTAAACCCGAAGGCGCCGGATGCCATCGAGGTCGACTTCGAGCGGACCATCCAGATGGTCAATCCCGAAGCCAAGATCTATGTCTTGGATGAGGATGTGGCGACGGTGGCGTCCGGCCTGCAGCCGATGCCGCTGACGTTGCGCGCGAACGTCGGGGACTGTCTCAAGGTTAAGTTGAGCAACAAGAGGAAGCAGGGCCGTGCGTCGTTCTCGGCGCTGGGTCTGGCTTTTGATCCGAAGGATTCCCTGGGTGCCAACGTGGGCAACAATCCGGGCGAGCAAACGGTCGCTCCGGGTGAGAGCCGCGTGTACACGTTCTATGCCGATCCGTTCATCGGAGAGACTGCGTCTCTGGTGTGGGATTGGGGAAATGTTATGACCAATCCGCGCAACGGGTTGTATGGCGGTATCGTGATCGGACCCAAGGGGGCGACCTATCGCGATCCGAAGACCGGTGCGGATATCTCCACCAAGAACAGCTGGATTGCCGATGTCATTGTGGATCGGACGATCCAGGGCTACGAAACTCGCCAGAACTATCGCGATGTGGCCCTGTTCTTCCAGGATGAGGACAACATCATTGGAACGAGCTTCATGCCCTACGTGCAAAACACGGCGGGTTTGACGGCCGTGAACTACCGTGCGGAACCGTATAAGTTCCGTGAAGCCAGCGGCTGCTCGCTCGGCAAGGTGTTCCAGCCCTGCTCGGTGGACAAACCGGAAAGCATTGCCACCCCGATCATCGAAGCGCATGCGGGCGATCCCGTGCGCATCCATGTGTTCGGTGCCAGCAATGAACAGAACGGCATGTTCAGTGTCGAAAAACATGAATGGCCGATCGAGCCGTTCATGCGCGGCGCCGACCAGATCAGCGTCGTGGAGTTCTCGGCGTCAGAATCGCTGGATGCCTTCATCCAAGCGGCAGGCGGAAGCTTCCGTCAGCCGGGCGATTATGTGTGGAGCAATCAGCGCTTGCCCTATGCCCAATCGGGTCAATGGGGTCTCTTGAAGGTGTTGCCCACCGATGACCAACGAATCCTCCCGTTGAGTCAGCAGGCACCTTCTGTCAAGCGGGCGGGATCTGAGTCCGGCGAGGCGCACGCCTCGAAGACTTCACATCTCATCCAATAAGGCGAGGGGGCGGCGGCCTCTTCTATCGAAGGGGCCGCCGTAAGGATGCAGTGCCGGTCCTAATCACCAAGGGGGAAGCCGAAAGGCTTCCCCCTTTTTATTTGTCATAAATTGGTGTCCGATCTGTGTTGCGTCAGCATTCAGCTCAAACGACAGTTGGGGCGGGCTGATGTTTGCGCTTGTACTCGGTAACTTCTACAATCCTCCCTATCGCACAACAGATCGTTCCTGTCACGGCTTTCATCCCGGCTCGAAGCGAGGGCTTGATATGCCAGCACTTCTCATCCTTCTTTTGACGATCGCGGGGTGGTCCTTTACCGCTCAGGCCTGGGCCTTTGGAGATCTGGGCCATCGAACGGTCGGAGCCATTGCCGATGCCCAGCTCACACCTGAAACGAGGGCGGCAGTTTGGACCCTCCTTCGTTCGGGCGAAACCTTGGCGACGGTCGCAACCTGGCCGGACGAGGTGAAACGCGCCAAGAAAAATCTCGGGCCATTGGCCCATGACGCCGAGGCTCAGCGTTTCAACGAAGACTTCCCCGACAATCGGGAATGGCATTATGTCGACCTTCCGCTGGATACCGCCGTCTATACGGAAGGAGCGGTTGGAAGCCGCCTCAACGACATCGTGCAGACGATTCAGCGCTGCATCCGTGTCATTGAATCACAAACGGTTTCTGATCACGAGATGACCAGGGCGCAGGCCTTGCGATGGCTGGTTCATTTACTCGGCGACCTTCACCAACCCCTCCACCTCGGGAGTGGTTATTATCGGTTCGATGCGCAACGTCAGGCCCACCTCATCACCGATCCCCATGAAGCGGCGGGGAAGGACGAAGACCGTGGCGGCACTCTGTTATTTACTGCAGCCGAAGAGCAGCTACACGCTTTCTGGGATGACCGTCTGGTGAACGCGGTAGCCAAAGGCCGGTCGTATCTGGAAGTCGCTCAGGATCTTCTCGCTCAAGGTCATCAAGCGTTCTGGGCCGGCGAGGGCTCGTATCATCACTGG
>CAADGJ010000100.1 GCA_900696505.1 uncultured Nitrosospira sp. | reverse complement strand
ATTCGTCCAGCATGCTTCGAAGCCCTTGACGCACCATCGCATGGTCGTCAACCAGCAGAATGCCGATGAGATCGGACGGCTCTCGAGACGGGGGAGTTGCCGATGCATCCTTCCTTCCGGCATTGGAAGGAGGGAGTGCCATGTCCGGTTCGGAAGGTTGCTCCTCACCGTCGATGGGGGTATGCCGATAGGGGGTTCTGATAGTGGCTTTGGTTCCCTGGCCGGGCGCGGATTCAATGAGGAGCTCACCGCCCATTGCCGCCATTCGCTCGGTAATACTGAATAGACCGAATCGTGCAGCGTTGCTTCCCTGATGGTCCGATGGAGTCGAGACGAAGCCGCAGCCGTCATCCGAGACCATAATTTCCAACCGGTGGTGTTCCGCGATCCTGACTGTCACGGTCGCCTGTGTGGCTTTGGCATGTTTGAGCACGTTGAAGAGCAATTCGCGCACGGATTGAAACAACAAGACCGCCTGGTCCTCGGGAAGCGCGAGGGCCGCCATCTGTTGCTGCATCGCGACAGGAAGTCCGTGCCGTTGCATCTGCTCGGCCAACCAGGTCAGCGACTCCAGAAGACCGAACTCTTTGAGCGTGGGGGGCGTCAATTCTGCGACCAGGCATCGGGTGTAATCGAGCGACTGGGTGAGGGCCTGATCCGCGTCTTGCAGGAGTTCCGCTGTGCGATCCCCGGATACGCCGGGAATGGCCTGACGCAGTTTCATGCGGACGACCACCAGCAGTTGCGCCAGGTAGTCATGCAGTTCGGTCGCCAGCCGTTTGCGTTCCTTCTGCTCCGCCAGATTGAGTTCAGTCGCCAATGCACGGAGTTGTGTCTGTGAACGGCGCAATTCGTCCGTCTTCTGATTGACCGCGCGCTCCAAGTCGACACTCCAGCGCTGGAGGCGTTCCTCCGCCTCCTTACTTTCCGTGAGGTCGAAACTGGCACCGATGTAGCCCAAGAGCTGTTCAGACGGTGAGAGGGTCGGCATGCCGATCGTGCGCATCCATCGGTAGACCCCGTCTCCTCGACGACAACGAAACGAGGTCTCGAATCGGACGCGCTCGGCCACGGCGCGACGGTAGGTGTCGGCGGCCTGGGCCTGATCATCGGGATGGACATAGTGCAGCCAGGAGAGCTTGCTGGCCTCTTCGACGGTGGCCACTCCGAAAAAGTTCAAGCAGGCCTGGTTGACGAACTCCACTCCCTCGAGGCCGTTCATCCAGATGATGACGGGCGCGCTGTCAGCCAGCAGACGAAACCGGGATTCACTGTCGCGGAGGCGCTGGTCGGCTTCGTCCCGTTCGCGCAATAGACGGGCTTTTTCTTCGGCGAGTGTGAGGAAGCGGTCCCGCTGGCGAGCGAGCTCCTCCCGCTGCCTGAATAGATCGAGAAAGATAGCGGCCTTACTGCGCAAGACATGCGGCTCGATCGGTTTGTACAGAAAATCGACGGCGCCTGCCTGGTAGCCACGAAACCGGTGCAGATTGTCCTGCGATTCTCCCGTGAGGAAAATGATCGGCACGTGTTGCGTGCGGCGCGAACCGCGCATCAGCTCGGCCAGTTCAAATCCATCCATGATCGGCATGTGCACGTCGATGATGGCCAGGGCGACATCGTGATCCAGCAGCATCTCCAAGGCTTCCCGGCCTGAACCGGCCTGCAGGACTTCCACCCCGTCTTGAGACAACAACGTCCTGAGCGCCACGAGGTTGGCTTCGTGATCGTCGACGAGCAGGAGCTTGGACTGTTTTGCCGGCATCATGATTCTCTTGGTTCCCGTGAGGCCAACAGCTGGTTGATGTCGGACAGGCTCATGGCCCTCGCGTCGGGACAGGCAGCCAGCGTGGCTTCGGGCATTACGCGCGCCGCGGCCGATTCAGGCAGCTGCACCAGCACGATGCCGCCGGCCTTGAGGACCGAGCGAGATCCTCGCGCGCCGTCGTGATTGGCTCCGCTGAGTATGAGTGCCAGCAGCGTTTTCCCGTAGACATCGGCTGCGGATTCGAACAGCACGTCAATGGAAGGCCGCGCGTAGCTCACCGGCTCCTCATTCGACAAGGACAAGGACCGGTCCTTTTCGACCAGGACATGATAATCCGGCGGGGCGAAATACACGGTGCCGGGGCAGATGAACTCCTTGTCCTCCGCCTCCTTGATCGTGACCCGGCATTTCGCCTGGAGCAAGGAGGGAATACTGCTGGGCTGATCAGGCGGCACGTGTACGGTGACGAGAATCGGCAAGGGATAGTCCGGCCCCAGCGGAGGGAGCAATTGGGTGAGAGAGGCAATCGCCCCGGCCGATGCGCCGATGACGATGGCTTCAATATCGAGCAATGAGAGGTCGTGCTGCATGACACTCATAGGTCGCTCCGCTTCTGATAGATCCGTTCCACGGGCAGGAATTCGCGGAAGGCCTTCGCGTGGGCATTAAAGCGGAGACTCTCCCTGGCGCCGATTCCCAGGAATCCATTCCGGACCAGCGCATCCTTAAAGAGGCCCACCGCGCGGTCCTGCAGCGGCCGATCGAAATAGATCAGGACGTTACGGCAGGAGACGAGATGCAGTTCGGCAAAGACGGAATCGGAGGCGAGGCTGTGGTCGGAAAAGACCGTCCGCCGCCGGAGCGTTTTGTCAAAGCAGGCCGCCCCATACGCGGCATTGTAGTATTCGGACAGGGAGCCGGTGCCGCCAGATAAGCGATGATTTCTGGTGAACAGGGCGATGCGCTGGAGATCGTACACTCCTGCTTCCGCCTTGGCGAGCGCGGCGCCGTTGATGTCGGTGGCATAAAACATCGTTTTTTCTTCGAGGCCTTCTTCCCGGAAGAGAATCGCGAGGGAATAGAGTTCTTCCCCGGAACTGCACCCTGCCACCCATACTTTCAAGGACGGATAGGTCTTGAGGTGTGGAATGACGTGTTCTCGGATGGCGCGAAAGTATCCCGGGTCGCGAAACATGTCGCTGACCTGCACGGTCAGATAGCTCAATAACTGCGGAAGCATCGTGTCATCGTGCAACAACTGTCCTTGCAGCGCGGAGAGGGACGGAAATCCCATCCGTTCGCAGGCAAGGAGGAGGCGGCGTTTGAGCGACGCTTTGGAGTATTCGCGGAAATCATAGTGATACCGGGAATACATCGCCTCAAGAAACAACCGGAGCTCGATATCTTCGGTGCTCAAGGTCGTATCCGGCGTCATCGCGGCATCCATACACGCACCAATGACAACAGCTGATCCACGTCGAGCGGTTTCGCCATATAGTCATTCGCCCCGGCGGCGAGCGCCTGTTCCTGATCGTTTTTCATGGCCTTCGCAGTGAGAGCGATGATGGGCAGCTTTCGCCATTCCGGTTGTTCACGGATGGCGCGCATGGCGGTGAGCCCGTCCATCTCCGGCATCATGATATCCATCAACACCAGATCGATCCGCTGCTTTTCCCGCTCCTTCGATTGTTCCAGCAGGGTCAGGCATTCCCGCCCGTTTCGGGCGATTTCAATTTTCGCTCCATGCGGCTCCAGCACGGCGCTCAAGGCAAAAATATTCCGGACGTCGTCTTCGACGATGAGCACACGCCGGTCTTCCAGGACGGCATTCCGTTTCCGTGCTTTTTCCAGCATGCGCTGTTGCTCCGGGGGCAACGCGGTGACGACCTGGTGCAAAAACAGTGTGACCTCGTCGACCAGCCGTTCCGGCGACTTGGCCCCCTTGATGATAATGGAGTGCGAATACTTCCGGAGCCGGTGCTCTTCGTCGGTGGATAGGTCCCGGCCCGTGTAGACGATGACCGGCGGGAAGGGGAAGTGCTCCTCACGGCTCAAGGTTTCGAGAAGAGAAAATCCGGAGGCGTCCGGCAGCGTGATATCGAGCACCATGCAATCGAACGTCCGTTCGCTCAGGCATGCCAGGCATTCGGCGACGCTCTCCGCGCCGACGGTTTCCACCTCGTCAGACCCGAGCAGCAGTCGAAGACTTTCACGTTGTGTCTTGTCGTCTTCCACAATGAGCACGCGCCGCGGTTTGTCTGTCAGGCGGGACTCGAATTGCCGAAAAGCCTCGACCAGTTGTTCGCGCTGGACCGGTTTGAGCAGATAGCCCACGGCGCCCAGTGAGAGCGCCGCTTGTTCGTAGTCATGCCCGGACACCACATGGACGGGGATATGCCGGGTCCGGACATCGCTCTTCAAGCGGTCAATGACTGAGAGGCCGGAGTGATCCGGTAATCCGATATCGAGAATGACCGCACTCGGCAGGTACCGTGAGGCCAGCGTGAAGGCATCGGTTGCCGTGTTGCTGAGCAACACCTGAAAATTCAGTTCGTGGGCGAGGTCGGCAAGGACGCGCGAGAAGGACGCATCGTCTTCCACGATCAGAATAACCCGGCGATGGGGGAGCAGGCTCTCCCGATCGTCATCGGTTCGTAAGGTTGCCTCGGCGGTATGATGATGGTGAGGCGACGCCGGAGGAAGGACATCCGTAAGCGGCGGCGACAGGGTCGTCACGCCGGGGACGGGCGCAGGAACCGTTGTCAGGGTTTGAGGCAGGATAAGCGTGAAGGTACTGCCTTCCCCTGGAGTGCTGGTGAGGTGGAGTTCTCCGCCGAGCAACCGGACAAATTCGCGGGAGATCGACAACCCCAGACCGGTGCCTCCGTATTTCCGGCTCGTCGTACCGTCGCCCTGGCAAAAGGGTTCGAAGATCAGGTCCTGCTGAGCCGCAGGAATCCCGACTCCCGTGTCCTGCACGGCAAAGGCCAGCCGGCCATCGGGGAGCATCGAAATGTCGAGCGACACCTGGCCGCTTTCCGTAAACTTGATCGCGTTGGATAGGAGATTCTTCAGCACCTGTTCGAGCCGCTGCCAGTCGGATTGAATGGATGACGGTGTGCCGGGTGCGCGAGTGGTGCGAAGCTGAAGCTGTTTTTGCACCGCCAGCGGCTGGAAGAGCGCGTAGAGGGTATCGAGCAACCGTTGCAGCGAGACGTCGCCCGGTGTGATGTCGATGCGGCCGGCCTCGACCTTGGCCAGGTCCAACACGTCGTCGATCAAGGTCAACAGGTCATGGCCGGCCGATTCGATGGTCGAGGCTGATTTGACCTGATCGGCCGTCAGATTGCCCTGGGGGTTATCGGCCAGCAGTTTTGCGAGGATCAAGGTGGAGTTGAGCGGCGTGCGCATTTCATGGGACATGTTGGCCAGAAATTCCGACTTGTACTGGCTCACCCGTTCCAGTTGCTGTTTTTGCGCGTTTGAGATGAGGGCCGCTTCGCTGAGTTCGTCTTTTTGACTTTCGAGAATCTGCGCCTGTTCTTCCAACTGGGAATTCGTCTGTTCCAACTCCGCCTGTTGCTGTTCGAGCCTCCCGTGTGATTCCTTCAGCGCGCGGCTCTGCTCCTCCAGTTCCTCATTGGCGACCCGTAGTTCTTCGCTTTGCACCTGAAGCTCTTCGGCCTGTCGCTGCGTTTCCTCGAGCAATTCCTGCAACCGGCTTCGGTAGTGAGCGGATCGCATGGCCACGGCGATGGATTCGGCGACCCGATCGATCAACTCTCTGTCCGATTGATGTACCGGATGAAAGAACGCCAATTCCACGACGGTATTGGTCAGACCATCAACGCCGAATGGCGCGATTAACAGATGCCGAGGGGCGCTTCGCCCGAGTGCCGATCCGACGGTGAAGTACCCCTCCGGCAGATCTTGCACCACCAACGGGCGCTTGGTGTGAAGCGCTTGTCCCAATAATCCGTCACCCGACTGGAAGGACTCAGGGAGCGATGTACCTTCCGGCACTCCATGGGTCGCGACACGATGGAATCTGGAGCCGGCGGCGACGAAAAGTGCGCCGCCCTGGGCATCCATATACTCGGCGAGCTCATGCAGCACATTCTGACCGAGGGTGATAAGGCTCTGTTCCCCGAGCATGCGTTCGCTCAGCCTGGTCTGGCCCACGCGTATCCATTCTTCTTTCCGCAGCGCCAGCTTGCTGGTGATGAACTGGTATCCAAATGTCGCCAGGGCGCCGGCCGTGACTATTCCCATGGTTCGGTTGATAAGCGACAGGGTAGGATCGATGCCGGATGGGCTGATGAAGAGACCCACGAGCGTGAAGAGGGACACGGTTGCGCCGACACCCACGGGCACCATGGGAGACCAGGTCAGGTAGGACAGCACCAGTGGAACGAGATACAACACCCAGACGGTAACGCCCAGCGGGGTATAAACATCCGCCACGAGTACCAATGCCATTGAGAGGGCAATGGATCCGGAGATGATGGGATTGGGCTTCTGTTGGAATCGAATCATGAGCGACTCAGCAGCTCCCTTCTGGCTGTCTGAATCGTCTGATACAGATCTTCGACTGCAGCCTCCTTATTCAGAAATGCGACGGCCCCGGCTTCTCTCATTTCATGGCCTACGTGGGCGATAGTCTGAACGGACAAGCCGATTACGATGGTATCGGGGAGGGCATCCTTGATCCGCCTGGTCGCCTCGATCCCGTCCATCACCGGCATGTTCACGTCCATGAGGACGACTTCGGGCTGCCATTGCCTGGCCAGGGCGAGCGCTTCGCTGCCGTTGGCCGCTTCCGCCACGACCTGGATGTCTCCATACCCGGCAAGGAGTCCGCACAGGCCTTGACGTACCATGGCATGGTCGTCGGCAATCAGCACCCGTATCTGTCTGGCGCTCT
>CAADGJ010000099.1 GCA_900696505.1 uncultured Nitrosospira sp. | reverse complement strand
TCCGCTGCGGCCTTGGCCAGGAATGCGGCTCCGGCTTTTTTCTCGACATCGGCCAGGGCATTGGACCGGACCTGCTGCATCTGCTGAATCTTGGGCCCGTACACGTTCATGTCCACCTTCTGTGACCGCTTCAGCACTCCATCGGCGATGCCCGACTTGACGAACTCAAGTTCGGCTTCGTTCAACGTAAAGGGCGTGAGCGATTGGCTGATGGCGACACCGAGGGCATACAGCGTTTTTTGCTCGTCGTTAGCCGGTTCGGAGGCGGCTGCCCAACTGAGCGAGGAGATGAGAAGCACCACTGCGGAAACGGCACTGGTCACATGACGCATAGACGATCCTTTCTGCTGAAACAGCATGACTGAGCCCACCATATGACAGGCAGCGTATGCGGCTCAAGATAATTCTTGGGCAGGCGGCTGAAAACGACCTCCCGCGTCGTTCTCGGCTCGTCAAAATCCTCAACGTACCCCTGCGGGTACGCCTCCGGTTTTGACTCGCCTGCGGCCTAGCGAGACGTCGTTTTGAGCAGCCTGCGAAAATCGCGCGGGCTCGTTTGAGGCCGTGCCTGCTGAAAGATTTGTCCGAGGCACAGGATGGGGTCGACGTCGCTTGATTGAGCAGGTTGTCGTCAAGTGAGGCTCAGGAGAACTTGTCTCGTCCGTGAGGGCTCTCAAGATCCAGTTGCGGTCCGATGGGCACGATCTGGGTCGGGTTGATGTCATCATGCGTGACATAGTAATGCCGCTTGATGTGATCCATATTCACCGTGTCCGCGATGCCGGGTACCTGATACAAGTCTCTGAGGTAGCCGGAGAGATTGGGATAGTCGATGATGCGCCGGACATTGCACTTGAAGTGTCCGTGATAGACGGCGTCGAAGCGGATGAGAGTGACAAACAGTCGCCAGTCAGATTCCAGGAATTGCGGGCCGAAGAGATAGCGGCGTTGGCTGAGTCTGGTGTCCAATTGATCCAGGGCAGCAAAGAGCGACCGCGCCGCTTGTTCGTACCCTCGCTGAGAAGTCGCGAATCCTGCCTTGTAGACCCCATTGTTCACCTGCTCATACAGGAATGTGTTCATCTCATCGATGTCTGCGCGCAGCGCTGCAGGATAGAGATCCAGCGTACTGGTGGTGAAGCGGTTGAACTCCGCGTTGAACATTCGCATGAGATCGTCATCGGAATTGCTCACGATTCGCTTCGTGACGGTATCCCACAGGACCGGGACAGTGACGCGGCTTCTGTAGGTCGGCTCGGTCAGGTGATAGGCCTCGCTGAGGAAGTGAAATCCATTGATGGGATCGATGGAGTGGCCCTGGCCGGTACGAAATGCCCAGCCCTGTTCGTCGCGAATGGGATCCACCACGGTCATGCCGACGACCGACTCCAACTGTTTGAGTGCGCGGACGATGATCGTGCGATGGGCCCAGGGACAGGCAAGAGACACGTAGAGATGGTAGCGCCCGGCTGCGGCCGGGAACCCTGATCGTCCGTCGTCAGTCACCCATTGGCGAAAGGCGTCTTCTTGCCGTTGAAATTCGCCTGACTCGGTGTGTTCGTTTGGAAACTGCGGCTGTGGGGTCATGATTGATTCTCCTTGAGCGTTCGACCTTAGTCAGATCCGATGAGTGCCGTCAATCCGGGGATCGCCAAGAGGTGTGAGTCGCACGGCAGCGACGGTTTATTTTCGGCCAGGCGGGGAAACCTGGCGAGGCGCAGAAAGATCCCATCCGACCGAAAAGAGCACGAGAAGCCCGGCCCCGGTCGTGTGCTTGGTACGGGCGCTGGTTTCCCGTGGAGGCAACGGCTCATTGGCGACGATGCCGTCTCCCAGCACACGGGTATCCAGATCCAAGGTGCCGCCGATGCCGAAATTAAAGCTATACTGATCGCTTCGATGCGGCCGGTAGCCCACCATGAGCCCGCCTCCCACGGCGTCGATGATCCGGGATCCCGGAGCCACGGCCAGAAATGGTCCCCAACTCCATCGTTGCTCATCCCAGCGATCGATCCAGAGGTGAACTTCGGGCATCGCGCGAACCAGGTCGTTGCGTTCGTCGTCGATACGTACGATGCGGTTGGTGACGGAAACGGATTCGACTCGCCGCGCGCCGAGATTATGAGTCCATCCCAGACCGAGACCAAATCCCACGTTCTGAAAGAGCGATGGGTGTGGAGGGTCTTCCGCTACGGGCTCGTCCTGGCGACCGTAGAGGGCCGGTGACGACTGGCGAAGCGTGGGCGAGCTGCCTGTCTCGGTGGCTTGGGATGAAGGAGTCAGAGGAAGGGCGGGATGGCCGGGTTTGTTTTCAACTGGTGATGTGGATAGGGCGAGAGCAGCCGGCGCAGATGCTCCCTCGCGCTCTGTCGGCTCGGAGACGCGCTCCCGATGATCTGTAATGGATGGAGGCGGCACGATTGTGTCGGCAGAGTCTGCCGTTGTCACCGTTGGCGACGGCTCGGTTCGTCGTGCGCTTTCACTGTCACCCTGCCGCTGATCATGCGGAACGGGTGAGGAGAGAGGCTGTCTCGGTTCCGGGATGGTCGTTGGAGGTTTGTCCGAAATCTGTTGGGTGGCCGGGAATGCATGGGGAGGGGGCGACTCACGGTTCGGTGGCACGGGCGGCTCAGCGGCAGTCGGTTCTACGGCCGGTATCGAGTGAGTATCAGTTGAAGGTGGATTTGGTGACGCAAGGAGTGTCGTAGGGGTTCTGGCCGGCGTTGATGTCTCTCCAGGGTGTTCGTCTGCTACGGGCAGAGATGCGCCACCCGCATCAGCGCTCGCGTCCGGCCTGTGCTCTGGTAAACGGGTGGAGGGGGATCCAGCCGGAGTGGGCGCGTCGGGTGAACTCTGTGCTGGCAGCGCGACAGCCGGCGCCTCCATGGGCTGATGCGGAGGCAGGGAGAATACGCGGACCTCAGCGGGACTGAGAACCGCGCTCGGATTGGGGTGGGAAGGTGCTGCTGTGAGGGGCTGACTTGAATCTCCAGATTCCTCTCCAGCTGCCCGGCGAGGTGTTGGCGTGTCGGTAGCCGGTGTCGTGTCAACAGATGCCGTCCTGAACGCCTGTTGGAGGGTGGCATTATCACTCTCCTTGGCCAACACGACCGGAGTTCTCCCATTGGTGTCCTGACTTTGAGGATCGGCTCCGGAGCGAAGCAGCCGGTGGATCACGGCGGTTTGTCGAGACAATCTATCCGCATGGGATTCCCCGTTCATCTCCCAGAAGCGTCGGACCGCTTGGTGGAGCGGCGTGAATCCCAGTTCGTTACGGATGGTGGTCTGCGCACCTGCGGTCAGGAGTGCTTCGACGCATGGCAGATGACTTTGGAAGCTGGCTTCGTGAAGGGGGGTATTTCCGTCATGGTCTTGTGCCGCTACTTGCGCCCCTTGGCTCAGGAGTAAAAGGACAAGCGGAAGGTTGCCTCTTCCCGCTGCGGTAATGAGCGGCGTGGCTCCTCTAGCGTTGCGGGCTTCGATATTGGCTCCGCGGTCGAGCAGCACCTGGGTCCTGGTTGTCGAACTTTCGGTGAGAGCGGTATGAATGGACTGTTCTGAGCCGACTTGTGCTGCGACTGGTTTCGCCCGTTTCTCGGCGGGACGAGCATCACTGACGGACGAGTATCCGACGACCAGGAGAAGGATGGCGCTGGCAACGCCGGTGCTATGGTGCAAGCGACCCACGGGTACCCAAAAAAGACGAGTCGGAAGATTGCAATGCGGACTGTATGGTTTAGCATACAGTTTGGTCCTGCGTCATCCGCCGTTGTGAGGTGAATTGAGAGGAAGGGAAGATTGAACCACAGCGAAGCGGATGAACCCGTAGGTGCACCACGGCTGCGGGTCGAGAGTGGCGAAACGGCCTACCAGCGGCGATGCCACCGTCCGTAATAGGGACGGTAATAACGCGGTCCCCAGGCATAGGGGCGTGCGTAAAACGGAGAGCCGTAAATCCAGGGGCGTCCGAGGTACAGGCCGAAACCGACGGACGGGTATCCGTACAACAATCCTGGCGCAATTCCGGGGGACACGTATGCATAGCTCGAGGGGGCGGACGATTGTTGAGACATCTGCCGCTGCAACTCAGCCGTCATGGCGTTTTGCCGGTCGGCTTGATCTTTCAACTGTCCGACGGTGCTTTGCTGGAGCTGGACTTCCGCTTCCAGTTTGGAGATTTTTTCGCGCTGGATTTCAATGAAGGCCTGCAGGCATCGAGTGTGTGCATCACCCGTGTAGTTGGAGCATTCCCAGGGACCGGATGATTCTGCAGCAAACACCGGAAGGGCAAACAACAGGACACTGCATCCCATTGCGAGAGAGGTCAACCATTGCCGAGGGGATTCCAATCGGTGTGTCGTAAGACGTACCATAACGCTCCTCCCTGGCCAGCTATTCACAGCCTATCATGGCTATGCCGGTGAAGACCAGATCCGGCTCGTAGAGAGTGAAACGGACGACTGCCTCGTTGGTTGACAGAGACGGTGCGGGAAAGTGTGCTTGTCCCGTGACCACGAGAGACAAAAAGGAGAAGAGATATGGGAGAGAAGCAGGTAATCGCGGTGGTGGGAGCGACTGGCATGCAAGGTGGCGGGTTGGTGCGGGCGATATTGGCCAATCCAGCCAGCGGTCTGACGGTGCGCGCATTGACCAGAGATGTTCATTCGGACAAGGCCAAAGAGCTGGCCCGGCTCGGCGCGGAAGTGGTGGCTGCCGATGTGCATGACGTCGAAAGCCTGAAGCGAGCTTTTTCGGGTGCCGCCGGTGCGTTTTGCGTCACGTTTTTCTGGGCGCATTTGTCTCCCGAAAAGGAGTACGCCGAGGCCGAAGCCATGGCCAAAGCCGCCAAGGCAGCGGGGGTGCGGCATGTGATCTGGTCGACTCTCGAAGATACGCGTCGATGGGTTCCGCTCTCAGACAACCGGATGCCGACGTTGATGGGCAAGTATAAGGTGCCGCATTTCGATGCCAAGGGGGAAGCGGATCAGCTGTTCAAGCAGCTTGGTCTGCCCACGACCTTCCTACTCACCTCCTTTTACTGGGACAACCTCATTCATTTCGGCATGGGTCCGAAGCCTGGGCCGGATGGAGCGCTGGCATTGACCCTCCCCATGGGTGAAGCCCGATTGCCGGGGATTGCGGCTGATGACATCGGAAAGTGTGCGCTGGGAATTTTCAAGAAGCGGGAGGCCTATCTCGGTAAGACTGTCGGTATCGCGGGCGAACATCTCACCGGCTCACAAATGGCTACGGCATTAGGTAAAGCGCTCGGGCGCGAGGTGCGCTATAACGCGGTGCCGCCGGAAGTGTACCGGAACTTCGGGTTTCCGGGGGCGGACGACCTGGCCAATATGTTTCAGTTTAAACGCGACTTCAATGCCGTCTTTTGCGCAGCCCGTGAACCGGCGATTGCCCGGGCGCTCAATGGCGGATTGCAGACATTTGCGCAGTGGCTGGAGGTCAACAAGGCACGCATTCCCCTCTCGTAGCGAAGGGACGGTGACCGGCCCGAAAACTTAGTGCTGGGACTTCTGCCGGGACAGTTGGCAGGAGGAGGTGAACGGATTGCACCGCAGCCGGTGAATCTTGATCGTCCGCAACTTCTCCGGTCCTGCCGTAATCCGTGGCTCCGGATGACGCTCGCCGTTCGTGAGCACCGGAAACGAGGCCAGTGTCGTCAGGATACAGATGGACAGGACGGCCAGCACCCAAGCGAAGTAGAGTGAGGAACGCATGGCCTATTCGTATCATGGTGGGATTGGAAGTCAATGAAATGGTCGTTTTTCGCCATCGCTGTTCGTTGATGATGGTTGCATGACGCCGTCGTCCATACGATTTCGCCAGCGCGGTACGCCCTGCTCCCTCCCGCCATTGCGCAAGTGCTGTGCTGTCGCTACAATCCCCTCGCTTGCCGCCACCGGCGGATGTCGTCTCACCGACAGGCTCATAGCCGCATGCTCCTCTCCTTCGTGATTGTGTATCTTGCCTGCTCGGTCGGGATCGGGCTGTATGCCGCGACTCGCGTCCATAACACCAAGGACTTTGCCGTGGCTGGCCGCTCTCTGCCTCTGCCGGTGGTAACGGCGACGGTTTTTGCGACCTGGTTCGGGGCGGAGACCGTGCTCGGCATTTCCGCTACCTTCGTCAAGGACGGCCTCCGTGCAGTCGTCGCCGATCCTTTCGGATCGAGTCTCTGCTTGATTCTGGCCGGCTTGTGGTTTGCCCGCCGACTCTATCGATTAAATCTCCTCACGATCGGAGATTTTTACCGGCTGCGGTACAACCGCGCAGTTGAAGTGCTGTGCACGCTCTGCATTGTCGCGTCGTATCTCGGGTGGGTCTCGGCCCAGATCAAGGCATTGGGGCTTGTATTCAACGTCGTCACGGACGGAGCCATGAGCCAGTCTGCCGGCATGGTGTTGGGCGCAGTGATCGTGTTGACGTACACGACCTTCGGCGGAATGTTCTCAGTGGCCATTCTTGATTTCGTGCAGATCACCATCATCATGGGCGGCATGCTCTACATCGGGTCGGTGATCAGCGGCCTGGCAGGTGGAGTGGGGACGGTCGTTACTCATGCAGCCGAGGCGGGTAAATTGGATTTTTTTCCGCCTGCACAGATCGAGGCGTGGATCCCGTTCGTAGGCGCCTGGGTCACCATGATGTTCGGATCCATTCCTCAGCAGGATGTGTTTCAGCGGATTATGTCGGCCAGGAATGAGGACACCGCGGTGCGGGGATCCGTGCTCGGCGGAACGCTCTATTTTGTCTTCGCCTTCGTCCCGATGTTTCTGGCCTATTCAGCGACACTGATCGATCCGGGGCAGGTGGCCGGTTTGCTGGAGCGGGATTCCCAACTCATTCTCCCGACTCTGATCGTGCAACACACGCCGATGGCGGCACAGATTATTTTTTTCGGCGCCTTGCTGTCCGCGATCATGAGTTGTTCATCGGCCACGCTGCTCGCCCCGTCAGTGGCCTTCAGCGAGAATATCGTCAAGAGCTTAATGCCGACCATCAGCGATCGGGGACTGCTGTCTGTGATGCGCTCGGTGCTGGCCGGATTTACTGCGCTCGTCTTGCTGTTTGCGCTGAACTCGGAAGCCAGCATTTTTAAGATGGTGGAAAGCGCGTACAAAGTGACGCTCGTGGCAGCCTTTGTGCCGCTCCTGGCCGGCTTGTATTGGACGCGCGCGACCACGCAAGGGGCGATCTGCGCCATTGTCAGCGGGCTCACAACGTGGCTG
>CAADGJ010000098.1 GCA_900696505.1 uncultured Nitrosospira sp. | reverse complement strand
GGTTGCGTCACGAAACTCCGCTCGGCTGCCCGTCCGAAATGCCGTTCTTGCGCGAGGGCGACGATGTACTGCAGCTCGGTCAGGGTCATACGAAAATCCTTCAGTGATAAGTTCCGCTAATCGACGATCCATACACTATCAATTGGACTGATCATCTGGCAACCGGTATCGTGACGTCATAAGTCGACTGCAGGTAACAAGGAGGTGGAGCATGCGACAGATCGTAGCGCTCATGGGAATCGGGTTCTTCGTGGTTCTGCTGCAGGGCTGCGCGGCACCCTCTACGCGCGTGAGTCACGACACAGTGGCCTTCTCGGAAGAGGGTGGTACGGCCGCAACCGATGAGGAATTCGTCAAGAAGGTCGAACGGCACCTGGATCGACAGGACCGGCCTGGTACGACATTGATGTTTCGATAAGGTGTGAGTAATCGGTTTAGGAGAAGGAAGGATGGGAGGAGCCATGGACAAGAGAAGGATGCGATGGGTCGCGGGAGTGGCGGCAGGAATCATGGTGGGCGTGATGGGCATGGCGGCCACAAGAGTCATGGGCGAATCGTCGGCACCGCCACCTGGACCGACTGCTATCATGCAGGAGGTACCGCTTGGGTTAGAGGATCCCGCAGCATATATTCCCGCCGACAACCCGCCGACGGCGAAGAAAATCGAGCTTGGGCGCTTGCTGTTCTTCGATAAACGTTTATCCAAGACCAATACCGTGGCCTGTGCGAATTGCCACATGCCCGGCTTGGCATTCACCGACGGACAAGCCGTGTCCATGGGAATCAATCGGCTGCAGGGTGGTCGAAGTGCTCCCACGGCCATCAATCGCGTGTACAGCAAGGTGCAGTTTTGGGACGGGCGCGCTCAGACCCTCGAGGAACAATCGACCGGGCCGTTCATCAATCCGGTCGAACACGGCTTTCTCGATTATGATGAAATGACGACGAAGATGAAAAAGCTGAGCGGCTACCGCCAGCTCTTTCAAGAGGTGTTTCACGACGACATTACGGAGAAGAATATCGGCAAAGCGATTGCCAGTTTTCAGCGCACGCTGATTTCGGGCAATAGTCCTGCGGATCGGTTCGATTCCGGCGGAGATGAGCAGGCCTTGAGCGCTTCCGCCAAACGAGGCCTCGAATTGTTCCGCGGCAAGGCACGCTGCACCCGTTGCCACTCCGGATTCAACTTCACAGATGAGAAATTCCACAATCTGGGCATAGGCTGGGATACCAACACCGTGGATCTCGGCCGGTATATGGTGACTAAAAACCCAGACGATATTGGCGCATTCAAAACTCCGACCCTGCGTGAAATTGCGCACACCGCGCCATACATGCATGACGGGCGATTCGCGACGCTGGAGGAGGTGGTCCGCTTCTACAATCAGGGCGGGATTTCGAATCCACACCAGGACAACACGATCATTCCGCTCGAACTGACCGAGACAGAAGAGCAGGATGTGGTGGCCTTCTTGCGCTCGCTCAACGGCGAGGGCTGGCAGCAGGTGAGAGCGCCCATCGAGTTTCCCCAATAGGCGTCTGTCATGGCGAGGGGGTCCCGGTTCGAAGACTGGGTCCCTCTCGTGCCAACTGCGACCCCGCTTGCAAATGCCTGTCCGGTACGGGTAACAGAGAGGAGGCAATGGGGCCTGCACCGGTTCTGGTTACCGCCATATGATGATCGCCGTTTCCCGCTGGATCGACCGTAATATTCTGGAACTCGCCCGCGACTTCCAACTATCCTATTTGCCTCCACTCATGGTCTACATGGCGGCCGGCATTTCCGGGCTCACCGGTATCGTCGGCACGTTCTTCGTGAAAGATTATCTCGGCCTCTCCGCCGCCTTTCTCGCCGCCCTGGGGTTCTGGGCCGGTATTCCCTGGGCGTTGAAGATGCCATTCGGGCATCTGGTCGATCTCCTGTGGCGATGGAAGAGCCTCCTCGTCTATTTCGGTGCGGGCGTCATTGCGGCCAGTCTGCTGATCATGGTCGGCTTGATCGGTCATCGCGAGGCAATGGTGGCGGTGATGCCGGCTGAAGTCTGGTACGTGCTGAGCGCGCTGCTCGCCCCTATCGGCTATGTGATTCAAGACACGGTTGCTGATGCCATGACGGTGGAGGCGGTCCCGAGAGTTGACGAGGCAGGGCTTCCCATTGATGAAGCCAAGCTGAAGCTCATGCACACGACGATGCAGACGCTCGGCCGTGTGGCCATCATCAGCGGCGGGATTCTGGTCGCCCTGATCAATTTGTACCTGTTCACGGGTGTCGAGAATCTGCCGAAAGGCAAAGTCGCTGAGATTTATCAGCATGTCTATCTTCTGGCGCTGACTATCCCGGCCGTGTCGGTGCTCGGAGTCATCACCGCGTCGGTGCTTCGGCTGCGAACCAAGCGCCGATTCCTCAGCCAGGGCATGACATCTGCTCAAGTTGCCACGCTGCTGGACAGGCCTGAGGAACCGACCAAGCCCAATTGGTGGATTCTCGGAGGCAGCCTGCTGTTCGTCTTGTTTACCCTGACGGTGGGCATGGCGGATTTTCCGTTCAACGAAGAAATCGTCTTCGTCGGATCGATGGCCATCGTCTCGGTCTTGATGGTGCGGCTGACTCGCGAACTGGCTCCCGACGCCAGGCATGTTCTCGTGGGCACGGCTCTGGTGGTGTTTGTCTTTCGCGCGGTCCCGGGACCCGGCGAAGGCGCGACCTGGTGGATGATCGACAAGCTGGGCTTCGATCAGCACTTTCTTTCGGTGTTATCGCTCATCGGCAGTGCCTTGACCCTGGCCGGCATGTTTCTCTTTCGGCGATTTATGGCCGAACGGTCCATTGCCTATGTCGTCGGCTTTCTCACGGTGGCGGCCTTTGTCCTCGGGCTCCCCATCGTCAGCATGTATTACGGGCTGCACGAATGGACCGCGGCGCTGACCGGCGGTGTAGTAGATGCGCGGTTTATCGCCTTGGTGAATACGGCGCTCGAATCGCCGCTGGGCCAGATCTCGATGATTCCCATGTTGGCCTGGATTGCGAACTCTGCGCCGGCGAATTTGAAGGCCACGTATTTTGCCGTGATGGCCTCGTTCACGAACCTTGCCTTGTCGCTCAGCCAGCTCGGGACGAAATACCTCAACGAGCTCTTTGTGGTGACTCGGGAAGTGCGCGATCCGGTCACCAACGCCATTCAGACGCCTGATGATTACAGTCAGCTGGGAATATTGCTGATTGTCCAAACGGTGTTGGGCCTCGCGCTCCCCTTCGCGGCTATTCTCTTTTCGCGGTTCTCGCGTTTCCGGAGTGCCTGAGCGGGAGGACGTCATCCCCTATGCATACGTTTGACTTTCTCGCCGAGCATGGGGCCTCGGTGCTCTTCTGGGTGATCTTCGTCGAGCAGATCGGGTTTCCGCTCCCTGCGCTTCCACTCCTCGTGGCCGCAGGCGCGCTGGTTGCGACAGGAAACATGAGTCTGGCGACGGCGTTGCTGGTACCGATTGCCGCTTCTCTTCCGCCGGATCTTGCCTGGTATTACCTGGGTCGTCAGAAGGGCGGGAAGGTGCTGGGCTTTCTCTGCCGCCTGTCGCTGGAGCCCGATTCCTGCGTGCGGGATACGGAAAATGTGTTTCACCGGAACGGACCTCGCGCATTGCTGTTGGCCAAATTTGTTCCCGGCTTCAGCACGGTGGCGCCTCCCCTGGCCGGCATTGTTGGCATGCCCGCCACGACGTTTGTCTTGTACGATCTCGGCGGCACGCTGATTTGGGCGGCGGTCAGTGCCGGAGTCGGCGCGTTGTTCAGCAATCAGCTGGAGCAGCTCATCGGACTATTCGACCAGGCCGGAGGAATGATGCTCGTGGTCCTTCTGCTGGGTCTGGCGGGATTCGTCGGCTATAAGTTTTATCACCGGCAGAAGTTCCTGCGGCATCTGCGCATGGCGAAAATTTCCGTCGATGAGCTCAAGCGGCGTCTGGATGCGGGGGAGTCTATCAGCGTGGTGGATGTCCGGCATCCGCTGGCCCTCGATCTGGATCCCGAAAGCATTCCCGGCGCCATCAACTTTACGTTGGAAGACATCGAGCATCGGCATCACGAGATCCCGCGCGATCGCGACATCGTGCTCTACTGCAGCTGCCCGAATGAAGTCTCCAGCGCCAGAACGGCCTTTTTGCTCAAGAAGAAAGGCATTCACCGGGTGAGGCCTCTGGAAGGCGGGCTGGATGCCTGGCGGGAGCGTCAGTTTCCCGTCGAGCGGCGGGTCAATATCGAGCTGACTCAGTGAATCTGTGGAATCTTCAGGCGAGGAAAGGACGATGCCTATGACGGGTCTGGCGCTTCCAGTGATCGCAGGAGTCGTGCTGCTCTCCGGCGGGGCGGAGACGAGTACAGGGAGAGACTGGAAGACGGGTTCCGATACCTACGCGATCTGGGAGGTGAAGAGTCCATCGCGCCAGAAAGCCGCAGGCGTGACGTACAAGGTCGTGGGAGTCTTCCAGCGAGACAAACAGTTTATCGGGGGATCTGCCGTGGCCGATGTGACCGAGCAGGTGGAATTTGAATTTACCTGGCCGC
>CAADGJ010000097.1 GCA_900696505.1 uncultured Nitrosospira sp. | reverse complement strand
TCTTCGAGCGCCAGGAATTGCTGCACCTCTCCGCGCCAAGGTCTTCGGCTGGCCTTGATGCGGTGAAACGCCTCCTGAAGTCCAACTCGCGAGAAGAGACGAAGGATCATCTCGAGACCGAGATCAGCCTGCTCCGCCTCATACCCTCGCGATCGCAGGAAACCTGTGAGATAGGCCGTTGCGGGATACGGCGTGTTCAATTGTGTCAACGGGGGAATGATCAGGAGCACACGGGGTAGGGCCATGCCAGGGAGATACCATACTGCACCGCGCCGCTGCCAGTGATCAGGCTTGGCAATCCTCAGTGCATCAGGCGGTGCGCATGGTGGCCTGGATGAAATACCCGGTCCACCGTTTTAGCCGGAAGAATTCGACGATCGGGCGGGGGAGTTCCTCGCGGGGAACGGCACGGAGAATGCTGAGCGTTTGGTCTCTCAGCAGATCGATTGTATGGGGTTCCTGACCCGGAGTCGGATGATACATCAATACCAACGGCTTCATGCGATTCTTGAAGTTGATGTTCAGGACGAGGCCGAATGACCCATCGGACAAGGACACGACGGTCCCCGGGGGATAGACGCCCAACGTGTGGATCAGGGCCACCACGACCTCGGTCGAAAACAGCTGTTTTTCATGCTTGTACATGGTCGCCAGCGCCTCGGCCGGTGACAGCGCTTCTTCGGCGTAGAGACTGTTCACCAGCGTATCGTAGTGATCGACGGCGCTGACGATTCTCGTGGGGAATGAAATCTGGTCCCCTTTCAATTTTTCAGGATAGCCGGATCCATCCAGACGTTCATGGTGGCTGCGGATCACGTCCAGCACCTCTTCGGGAATTCCAGGAAACCCTCGCAGCATCTCGACGCCGAGATAGGGATGGAGCTGGTATTTGACATGTTCCGTTTCGGACCGTCGCGCGCGTGTATCCAAAATATGGCGCGGGATACGCCGCTCGCCGATGTCGAGCAAGAGGCCAGCGAGGCCGATCATCTGTAGCGCGTCCTGGTCGATGTCAAATTGCTGGGCGACCATCATGGAGAGGGTGGCGACATTCAGAGAGTGGAGCACACCCGCATCGCCGATTTCTTCGGGGTCGAAGGCGCTCGCCACGGTGCCGGCGGCCTGGGTATGGGTCAAGAGCGTGCTGATGCCGCCGATCATCGTTTCCGCGGAACGCATGCCTTCCTCAGATCCGCTTGTGAGCGCGTCCATCATGTCTTTACTGGTCCCGAGCATCTGGCGGTAGGTTTCAGAAGCCAATTCTACGGCCTGATGATAGTCGCCATGCGTGGGAAGCTCTTCGTCCGAGGGGGGAGGATTCGTATCGGCAGCGGCCGCTGCCGGAGCAGATCCCGTATCCGGTTCCACAGTCGCCGTGGACGCCGGATCCGTTTCTAGCAGCGTTCCCTCTGCGTCCGGGTCCGGATCTGATTCCCGGGGGTAAACCAGGACGGTAGTGAGTCCAAGCCCTTTGATCGTGGCGATCTGGCTCGCAGAGCTGAGTTTAAACGAGCGTCGGGGGAAGGGATGTCTGAACCAGCCGCAATTCAGATCAACATACATCCCCACACGAAGGCGCTCGGGGCTGAGCACGAGGGTGTCGGACTTATCGAGTTTTCTGGAGTCGTCGGATGTTTTAGCTAAGGCCATGATTGCCCAAACACGGACGGAGGCTCACTATGCATACGTACTTCAGGTTATGGCCTGTATCGGTGGCCGGCATAGAAAACTTGATGAATCAAGGGGATATCCCTGTGACCTTCCCGGGTATCTTGCCAATGGCAATGAAGACGGTCAGGAAAAGATGAGTGCCAAGCAAGTTTTTTTAATGGATAAAACATGATGCATAACAACATGTTGCATGCAATACATTGAGTAGAAGTGGAGATGTGAGTTATGGAGCCACCTCGGCTTCGAGAAGCTGAATAAATTCCTGGCAGGCACTTCGGATGCGAGTCGGATCTCGACGTAGGTCGCTGCCCAGGACAAAGACCACATCGGTTCCGTAGAAGGCGACCATCTCATGGATCCGCGAGGCCTCCATTCTTCCTGCGGCCGTCGGAAAGATCGGGGCACAGGCGCCGAGGCTGTTTCGGCAGCAGGCGGCGATGCCCCGACAATCCTCTTGCGAGATCGGATACTCCAATCCGAAGGTGGGATAAATTGACACATCAGCCCCGGCCAACCTCGGGAAAAGACCGAAGAGCACTGCCGGGGCGATACCGGTGGCTGAGTTGACGAAGTGACTGCCTTGGAAGTCCGGATGCGCGATCAGGGGTAATGAGGGGAATGGGAGACGGGCAAGAGTGCCGAGTGCGTCAAAGCCTGTGAGTCCGGGACAGAGAAGCAGCGCACCCGCGCCCGCGTTCTGCGCGAGGGAGGCCCGGTCGAGCAGCGTCGGCCAGGGGCCGGAAACATGTGGGGCGTAGAGGCAGCGCCTGCCGGTTTGCCGGGAAGCCTTGGCAATGGCCTCAGCGCACAGAGTCACACGTTCCTCGAATCGGCAGAAAGGATGGTCACCGAGACTTTGATCATCCTTAATGAGGTCCACTTCGCCCAGTGCGAATTCGTAAGCCAGGCTTGCCAGCGCGCGGGCAGACAGGCCGAGTGGCTTCAGTACGGCGCAGACCAAGGGGCGCACAGGCACTTCAAGTAGCGCACGAAGTTTCAGTGATCCGAAGCGGGGGCCAGGCATCTGGGCGATCGCCTCATCCGGAAGCGACAGATTGGCCAGGCGAACCCGGCTTTGCAGGCCCGCCATGCCAAAGCTCATGTGCTGGAGAGTGCCCATGGTTCCATCGAGGAGTTCAATCGGAAATGTGAGCGTCGCGCGGTGAACGCCGTCTCCGACCCTGTCGATGCTGAGCATCTGACCGAGCAGCTGATCGCGAATCACACCCGACGGAATCACGTGGTCCGCGGCTTCGACGGTCTGATCGATGCAGAGGACAGCGGCGCGCCGGCACGCCTCCTCTTTCGTGCCCTGCATGTGATATTCCACGGAAAAACGTTGCCCGGAAAAATGGAGCTGCTGATCCGACATACCGGTTCCTTCCCCGTTGCGCTACTGAGGGGTGAGAGGGTACCGTAATCGCGCCCTGTACGAAAGCTCCGGGGGCACTCACTCCTAGGACGAGGAAACATGGTGATAAAACCAAGACATCTACGTTGGCTCGGACTGTCGGCGTTGACGCTTTGTGTGGTGATGCACGTGTCGGCCGTAAGCGGGTCTCATGCCGCCGAGATAGGACCACGAGTGCTCGACCTGACCTATCCGTTCGATGAGACGACCCAGGTGTGGCCCAGCAATCCTCCGTTTCATCGTGACTCCACGCAGCGAGGCGGCACCACCACCGAAGCGTGGTATGCCACCGGACAGGTGGCCCTGTCGGAGCATGCGGGTACACACATGGATGCGCCTATTCATTTTGCGCAGGGCCAAGCGGGGATCGACGGCATTCCGGTCGAGCAGTTGATGGGACCTGCGGTGGTCATCGATGTGCGCGCAGCGGCGGCCGATGACCGTGACTATCGCCTGTCTCTCGCCGACATTCATCGCTGGGAAGCTGCCCATGGGACCATCCCGACAGGCGCCATCGTGATGATGCTGACCGGCTGGGGCGCCTATTGGAATGATCGCCAACGATATTTCGGCAGCGCGACGCCGGAGATTCCAACCACGCTGCATTTTCCCGGCTTCTCCAAGGAAGTGGCGGAGTTTCTCGTCAGGGAACGGCACATTTCCGGAATCGGCATTGATACGGCCAGCATCGATTACGGGTCCTCTCAGGATTTTGTCGTGCACCGGATCGTCAATGCCGCGGGCCTCTACGGCCTTGAGAATGTGGCGGGTCTCGCAGAGGTTCCCGCATCTGGCGCCAGGCTGCTGGCGCTGCCGATGAAGATTGCGGGAGGCACCGGGGCGCCGGTCCGCATCATCGCGATTCTTCCGTCACAGGACGGCAAATGACGAGCGGAAAAACCTCCTGTCGTTTGTATAGCGACTTCAACTGCCCCTTTTGTTATGCGATGCATGAGCGGCTGCATGCGCTCGGCTTCCTCGAACAGATGTCGTGGCGTGGTGTGCAGCATGCCCCCCACTTGCCTCAGCCCATGGCCACCTGGGCCGGACATTTACATGCTGAGTTGAAGCAGGAGGTGGAAATGGTCCGGCGGCTCGCGCCTGAGTTGCCCATCTCAGTGCCGGCAGGAAAGCCGAATACCAGATTAGCCATTACGGTAGCCGCGCGTGCGCTGCGCGAGAATGCTCGGCGAGCAGGCGAGTTCATCCGGTCGTTGTATCGTCTGTTCTGGGTAGACGGTTTGGATCTTTCCGATGAACGTCTGTTGCGGCTGGAGGCGGAACGCCACGGGTTCGTCGGAACCGCATTGTTCGGATCAACCGCACCTGCAGTAGAGTCGATGCTCAGCGAATGGAGAGATTGCTGGGAAGAGACAGACCATCAGGGCGTGCCCTTGCTGCAACGGGCTGATAGACAGGTATTGGTGGGTCTGGTTCCACCTGAAACTCTCACACAGTTCCTCGCCAGCTCGTGACAACCCATTCGTTACGTACGAAGTTCCACCATACGTACAGACAGAGAGTACGGCTGCCGAAACTGCCGAATCAGTTTGTCGCGCACCTTGCTCGTGATATGAGTGAGCTATCGCAGGCCGTTCTGGGCCTGTCTTGCCACGTACTCGGAGGAGTCACTCATGAAATCACGATTCTGGTCTCTGGGCGTCGTTGTTCTCGCCGGTGTATTGCTACAGGTCTATCCCGCTCTGTTGCTCGCAGCAGACCCTGCGGCGAATGCCGTGAAATCGCCGTCGGCATCAGCGGAGGGAAAGGCGGAAGAGACTAAGTCGGAACTGTACATCAGCCTCTACATGCAGGGAAGCCGGCCGCTGAATCGTCCCGCCCGCTTGCAAGAAGACCCGTTCACGAATACGGATGTTCAGGGCGGGTTAGGCGGTGGACTCAAGATCGGGTTTTTTCCGGCGTTTGCCGGGCGGTATGTCGGGTTGGAAGCGGAGTTATCGGGCCTCGACGGAAAAGTGAACGCACCGACGGCGACGAGCGGGGGCGTGACGAGATCCGCGAATTTCCGTCTGCAATCGATTAACGCTATGGCCAATTTGTTACTCCGTTATCCGGGCGATGTGATTCAGCCCTATATCGGAATCGGAGCGGGATTGTCAGGTGGATTCGCCAGAGATTTGAATCTTCAGCACAGCACGATTGGTACCGTGCATGAAAATGCGGCCGACGGCGCCTTCGCGTACCAATTTCTCGGCGGCGTTCGTGCCAACATCACGGACCGCCTGTTCCTCTTCACGGAGTACAAATATTTCGTGGCGAATTACCAATGGGAGAGTGAATTCACGAATGGCTCCCGAGGTCCCTCTTTCACCCTGAACTACCGTACCCATATCATTGCCGGCGGGTTTGGCGTGACCTTCTAGCAGGCAGTGGCCATCCTCCGGCAGGCGCTCGTCGCGTCGTTCAGCGCTGAGACCGTGACTCCTCCATGCTTGCAGGTCGCCATCACAGAGGCATAAGATGAGGCATCGCATCCAGGCACATCTCGTAGCATGGAGGAAATGCGGTGTTCTGGGACACGCGGCATTCGACGCAGAAACCAGACCGGCGCTGTTCGTTTTGCGGCAAGCCTCAGGACGCCGGCCGGACGCTCGTGACGAATTCACAGCCGTTCGCGTGCACTTCTTGTAGGAACCCGGCAGCGGTTTCTATTTGCGAAGAATGTATTCAACGCTGCTCCCTGTCTCTGGCCAAGAACAAAACTCCTGGTTCCCAATCCTCAGTCTCACCGCTTCCGCTGGTCATCCCCAAGCCGACGGACATCAAGGCCAAGCTCGATGAATATGTGATCGGGCAGGACCGTGCCAAGAAAGTCCTCTCCGTCGCCGTGCACAATCATTACAAGCGGATTGTGAATCGGGAACGGCTCAAGCACGTCGATCTCGAAAAGGGGAACATCCTCATGATCGGCTCGACCGGGACCGGGAAGACGCTGCTGTCCCAGACCCTGGCCCGTATCCTTCATGTCCCCTTTACCATTGCCGATGCGACGGCACTGACTGAGGCCGGATATGTGGGAGAGGATGTTGAGAATGTGGTCCTCAAGCTGCTTCAAAATTGCGATTACGACGTTGCCCGGGCCGAAACGGGCATCATCTATATCGATGAGATCGACAAGATCAGCCGCAAGTCGGAGAATCCGTCCCTGACGAGAGATGTCTCCGGCGAAGGTGTGCAGCAGGCGCTCTTGAAGCTGGTCGAGGGGACGGTGTGCAATGTGCCGCCCAAAGGCGGGCGGAAACATCCGGAGCAGGACTACATTCGGGTGGATACGACGAACATTCTATTTATCGCGGGCGGGGCGTTCGTCGGGTTGGATGCCATGATCGCTCAACGGACGATGCCCAAGCGGTTGGGGTTCGGTGCAATCGCTCCTGCCGGTGAACTCGAGGGCCACAGTGAAGTGCTGCGATGTGTGCAATCCGAAGACCTGCTCAAATTCGGGCTCATTCCAGAATTTGTGGGTCGATTCCCGGTCCTCACGACCCTGGCCGACCTTGACGTGCCGGCGCTCATTCGGGTGTTGAGCGAGCCACGAAATGCGCTGGTGAAACAATATCAGGCTCTCTTTCAGATCGAAGGCATCGACCTCCAATTCACTGAGGCTGCCATCAAGGCCGTAGCTCGCCGGGCTGCAGTGATGAAAACCGGCGCGCGAGCGCTTCGCACAATTCTCGAAGAAGTGATGCTGGATCTGATGTATGACGTGCCGGCATTAAGTGGCGTCAAGTCCGTCGTCATCACCGAAGAGGTGATCGCCGGCATCGGGCAGCCGAAGATTCTCGCCTGACAATCACATCCAACTATCGATTCTTGGTCCGGCAATCCCGCGCACACACCATTCCTCAGGCGCCGCTCCCGCCAATAGGCGGGATACACCACGTATCTCCTGCACAACCGAAGCTTCGTTTAGGCTGCGTGCCTCACCCTCGTTTCGCCCGAGGCCGTGTCGAACGTGCCAGGCGCCGAGGTGATCCGTCGTCTTTCCGACTCGCTCTCTCCAGCCATGGACCAGGCAATCAGCCACACCAGCGCGATCATTGTTCCGGCACCGATGATCTCGACCTCCATGTGGCACCTCCGTTGTTGAACAACAGATTGTTGGCCGGGACGCCGATGGAGCCCTCTGTGCGACACAGCATCCATGGCGTCTCTCATCCACGAGGCTATCAGACGTGCGACGCCCTCACGCTGCCCGACGCGAGCCGGACGACGCGGATCCGACCGCCTGATTCGACGTATCGACTTCATCTGCTGACGAATTGGACGAGCCTCCCTGTGCGCCATACAGAATGTCTATACAGGCGAAGAGAGTTCCTATCATCGCCAGGAAACCTGCCACGATTCCCCAATAGACTCCTGACATAGGCCACGCTCCCGCGCGGGTATCGCGCGAGTCCTCTGTGCACGTGTCGCCGTACCAGTGATTAACGCTTGGTGAAGAGCGAAGGTACGCGAGCGCGTAAGAATGTGTTGTGTGGATGCTTGTAACTCGGCGGTCTTAAGAGAAGAGGTTTGGTCGAGGAGCAGGGTACACCTACCATGTTCATCCCACTGGATCTGCGTCCCAAGGAAGAACATGGCTCCGACCTCCAAACATGAGGCGGATCGTGTACTAGAAATGTATTCTATGCCCCGCTCAGACCTTGGTCAAGGGCAAGGTCGGCGACGCGTGCGTGTGGGAGTGGGCTTCAGATCACGTCGTCATTGGTGCGTGCGGGAGGCGAGGCTTTCTTGAAGGATTTGAATCGAAGGGTGAATTCCGGTTGGTCGGCCTCGGGTGCCACACGAAACGAGCCTTCCGCGCTCAGGTGTTCTTGTGATCGGGATTTGCCGTGAGGAAACAGTTTGAGGCGAAACTCTCCCCCCTGTTGATGGGTCGAACTCTCACCGGGCAGCTTGCCTTCCATCTCGATGTATTCGTGCAATGTGGAGAGGGCTTCGCTGTAGAGGTGGCGAAAGAGTTCTTTTGGAATGATCTCGTCCAGCAACTCGCTTGCCTTGGGGGTGGGGCGGTCTGCGGCTGCTGCGACAGGAGCCCCCGCTGCCGGTAGCAGCGGTCCGGCGAGAAAGATTATCGCGATGAGCCATGTTCGCATAGAGTTAGTCTATCGGAGGCGGGAAAAGCAGGTCAAGTTGCGAAAAAGTCTGCCGGCCCTGGAAGGGATGGGCCTTGTCACTGAAGAGGACTAACAGCGCGACAGCAGCTTTTCATTCCGATTCCATTGCGACACCGTGCCGCTCGTGTCGGTCAGTTCCATTTTATCCTGGGCCAGGACCCGGACGGAGAGAGGCGGCGTTTTACTTTGCGGAACGACCAATCGGAACCGGTCATGTTCCTGCTCGATGCGGCCAGTTTGTGACGTGGCTTTGAAGAACTCGGAGACGTTGGCTGCGGTGATCGTCCAGACAAAATCTTCCTGCCGATCGACAAACTTGGAGGACCCCTCCCATGTGCCCACCAGGGACGGTTCGACCGCCGGCAGACGTTTGACGTTGACCTTCCTGGGAATCGCAGTGAACGATTGCCAGAGGAGCGGATCGAACTTGGTCGGTCCTTGATTCTTCGCCAGCTTGTCCCAGGTCACGCTTAAAATACCGGTGGTCGAAAACCGGTCGCTGCCGGCTACTTTGTAGGTGCCGTGAAGAATTTCCTGATACGATTCCGCCTCCCACCGCCCGCGGTCCGCGATGATGGTGCCTGGCATGACGACGGCGGTCGTCATCGACCATGTGCCGCGTTCATTCAGCGAGAGATGCCCTTTGCCGTACATCATGCCGACGGGCATGCAGCCGTACCATTCACCGGCCCACAATGAGGGGGTTCCGGTGATTCCCGGCTCCGCGGCCGCGGCAGTCGTACGAATCGGAGCGCCCAGTCTGTTGGCGGCGACCTTGGCCAGGTTCGTGACGGCCGCTTGTGGATTGGCTTGCTTCGGGGACGTGAGCGAGAGTGTCACCAGCGCATCTGACTTCAAAAAGGTCAGCTGAATGCCTCCGATGGGAGAACGAAGCGTGAACGCGCCGTCCCCGACGCCGGGCACCGGCTGGTTGCCGGCTTTTGAACGTTGATCCTGAAACAGAGTTTTGCGATCCCCATCCGGACCGGCATTCAGTTCCACCACGACCGTCTCTTGCGGGTTGCGCTTTGCCTGATAGAGACATTGACGATCATTCTGGCGCAGGCCCGGGGTCACCGGCGTGCCGATCGCGAATTCAACCTCGGCTTCGGTCACGATGAGGCAGGCATTCAGATTGTTCGAAATGACGTCGCTCGATTGGGAACACCCGAGCAGTGTGACGCCCAGCCAAAGGGCGGCCATCGTCGAGCGTAGTGAAGGGAGAGAAGCCATGGAATTCACAGTCTAGGAGTGTTCAGCGATAAATTGCAAGGTGCGATGAGACGCTCGAGAGATGTTCACGATCGGCGACGACAGCAGAGGTCGTCGCCCAGAGACATGCCCGGATCGTGTTCAGGCAGGAACGAATTTCAACGAGACGCCGTTGATGCAGTATCGCAATCCCGTGGGTTTGGGACCGTCTTCAAAAATATGGCCCTGGTGGCCGCCGCAGCGCGCGCAGTGTACTTCGACCCGCGTCATGAAAAACTTGGTATCGGTGCGTGTCTCCACGACTTTCGGATCGATGGGTTGCCAGAAACTAGGCCAACCTGTGCCGCTATCGAACTTATGGTCTGAAGAGTAAGCGGCCAAGTCGCAGCCGGCGCAGTGATAGATGCCGGCCTGGTGGTTGTCATGCAGCGGACTGGTAAACGCTCGTTCGGTATCTTCGTGCCGCAGGACACGGTAGGCCGCAGCCGGCAGCAGCTTTTTCCATTCGTCGTCGGTCTTGTTCACCTTCACGATCGGTCCGATCTCGATGTTCGATGGCATGGATCCTCTCCTTTGCCGGGTCATGTGCGGTGCGCATCAACCAGGTGACGTTTTTCATCCTGACATATGTCTTTACGGAAGGGCAAGGCGATCGGATGGGCGAGTAGTGACCTTCAACGCGTAGAGGGAGTTTGAAAGCGGTCGCTGAGCGGGCCCCGGCTTCTCAGCCGGGGCCCGAGAGCTTATGATGCGGTGGACGTCGCCATCGGTTCGTGTTTCTCCGGCGACGAGGCCGCATCCTGGTTGAACGCCGCCGGTAGGACCTCTTCGATCCGTTCGACCGGAATGACCGTCAGTTCATCCCGAACTTCTTGCGGCACTTCCTTCAAGTCCTTCTCATTAGCCTTCGGCAGAATGATCCGCCGGATGCCGGCGCGATGGGCAGCCAGCACCTTCTCCTTGATTCCGCCGACGGGAAGCACCAGCCCGGTCAGGCTGATTTCGCCCGTCATGGCCGTGTCGCTCCGGACCGGTTTGCCGACATAGGCCGAGGCCAATGCTGTCGCCATCGTAATACCGGCCGAGGGGCCGTCTTTGGGGATGGCGCCGGAGGGCACGTGAATGTGCACGCCGTTCCGTTTGAAACGCGAGATGTCCAGTCCCATGCTCTCCGCATGCGACCACAGGTAGCTGCGTGCCGCACGAGCCGATTCCTGCATCACGTCTCCCAATTGCCCGGTGAGCGTCAGCTCGTGACTGCCGGGTAGGAGGGTCGTTTCGATGTAGAGCACATCGCCGCCTGTCGGCGTCCAGGCCATGCCGGTGGCGACACCAGCCGGGAGATTCTTGCGCGCCTCCTCCGGCTGGAATCGTTCCTGACCGAGCCATTCATCCAGGAGCGATTGGGTGATTTCGACCGGCGCGGCAGGAGAATCGGACGGCCGATCGGCGAAGGTCACCGCCACTTTCCGCGTAATGCGACCTAACATCTGCTCCAGTTGCCGCACACCGGATTCCCTGGTGTACCGGCCGATGATATGGTCGAGCACGCTGTCGGGCAAATTGACTTCTTCTGCTTTCAGGCCAGCCTCTTTCAGCCGTCTCGGCCAGAGATAACGCAGGGCGATCTCCCGTTTTTCCCGTTCGCTATACCCGTTCACCCGGATGATTTCCATGCGATCGAGCAACGGCTGCGAGAGGGTCTCCAGCGTATTGGCCGTCGTAATGAAGAACACCTTCGACAAGTCGAACGGCAGATCGAGGTAATGGTCCCGGAACGTATGGTTCTGCGCGGGATCCAGAATCTCCAGCAAGGCCGCCGCGGGATCGCCGCGAAAGTCACGCCCCAGCTTATCCACCTCATCCAGCATGATGACCGGATTGTTCACACCGGCTCGTCGCATCGCTTGAATAATACGTCCGGGCAAAGCGCCGACGTAGGTCCGGCGGTGGCCGCGCAATTCCCCTTCGTCATGCAAGCCGCCCAGGCTGAACCGTTCGAACGTCCGGCCCATGGATTTTGCAATGGATTGTCCCAGACTCGTCTTTCCCACGCCGGGAGGGCCGACGAGGCAGAGAATCGGCGCCTTGGCCGAAGGGTTCAATTTCAACACGGCCAGATGTTCGACAATCCGTTCCTTTACTTCCTTAATGCCGTAGTGATCCTCATTCAAAATCTTTCGCACATGCGCGAGGTCGAGGCCTTCCTCCGACGATTTGTTCCACGGCAATTCGAGCACCAGCTCAAGATAGCTCCGGATGACCTGATGCTCCGGCGAGGCGCTGGGCGTTTTGGCCAATCGCGTCAACTCGCGATCGGTTTCTTTTCTCACATGCTCAGGAAGATCGGCGTCCTGCACTTTCTTCCTCAGTGCCGCCACCTCGTCTTCTTCGCCGTTGCTCTCGCCCAACTCCTGCTGAATCGTTTTCAGCTGCTCGCGTAGCAGGTACTCGCGCTGGGTTTTGCCCAGTTTTTCCCTGGCTTCGCTGGTGATCTTGTCGCGCAATTGCAGAATCTGAACCTCGCGCGACAGCGCGGCGTACAGCCCGCGCAACAGATCCGCACGGGTGGACGCTTCCAGCAGTTGCTGTTCGCCGTCCAGCGTGAGATTCAACAACGAAGCGATGCGGTAGGCCAACACCACGGGGTCTTCTTCGGTCCCCAGGGCCGCCACCGCTTCATGCACGCCTGGTGTCTGGATCAGTTTGGGCAGTTCGGTGATGATGTCGAGGATGGCTCGATGCAATGCCTCGACCTCCGTACTCCGTTCGCTGGGCGGTGGCAATTGCTTCACTCGCGCTTGCAGATAGGGATCAACCTGGTCCAGCTTCAGCAGCACGAACCGCTCCAGTCCCTGAATCAAAATATTATAATGACCTTCCGGGGTTCGAGCCGTCTGCTTGATGACGGCTTTCGTCCCGATCGTATACAGGTCTTCGAGCGTCGGCTGATCAGTCTGAGCATCCCGTTGCGCCACGACCAGCAAGGTCTTGTCTTCTGTTTTGAGCGCTGCTTCGACGGCCGCGATGGAACGGTCGCGTCCCACCGTCAACGGCATCATCGTGCCGGGGAAGAGGACCGTTCGTTTCAACGGGAGTATCGGCAGGTTCGTGAGTATGGGGCCGTTCGCATCAGTCATATCGTCCTCCACGGTTCTGAGGTGGTCATCACAAGGAAGATGAATCGGCTACAAGGGATGATGTTCGTTCCCGTTGATCACCGTTCTTTGAGATAGCCATGGAGGAAGGGGAGTCAAGCGGGGGGCAAAACTACCGGTTAACGGTCGACGAAGAGACTGCCGGTATTTTCCAGATAGGTTTTGCGATTCAGCCGTTCCGGTCGCGCATCACCGTTCGGCAGCGGAACAGACGTATAGTCATCCCGACCTTCCAAGTCGAAAAAGGCGCCGATGCTCGTATCTGCTCCCTGTCCTAATCCCCGGCCGATGAAGTACTGGTCGGCGCCGCCTTCTTCAATGAACAGGCCCCAGCCGCCCAGATCTGCCATTCCCAGGCCGGTCGAAGCGGGCAGGTCATACAAATCGCTGTCTGGACCGCCGTCCACGGCCAGGGCGACGCTGCCATCCCAGGCTGTACCGCCGTTATAAAATGGGCCTTTGGAACCGTACCGGTCCTTGCCTTGATAGTCGAGGCTCAGGCCTACGCCGAAATGTGCGGCGGTGCCTATGCCGTACCGCGCCGCCTGATGTTCGTCATCACCGGCCAGATCGAGCTTCACGCCAAGGCCGAAAAAGTAGCCGTGTCCTTGCGAAAAATTGGCGCTGCGATAGCGATCACGACCGGCCAGATCGACCAGCAGGCCCCATCCGCCGGCAAGGCTCTGCGCCCGTTGCGCCGGCTGCTTGCTGTAGATGCGAAGCCCTGCCCCGGTGCCGAGCCCGAGACAATCGTATTGAAACGCCGGATCCTGAGGGCGAGCATGCGGCGCGTCCGCTTCATTGTAGGCGCTCGGGTATTTTCCGCCGCATTCGTATGAATCATTGCCGGAGACGTCAATGAGCGCCCCTACGCCCAAGGGCCCGCCGAATCCTAGCGCGTACCCGAAACTCGTATAGCGATCATCGCCGGCGCGATCCACCAGCAGACCCAATCCGCCGAAGGCTGCGCCTTGGGTAAACCGGCTTCCTTCGTACACATCCTGTCCTTCTCCATCATACAGGATGCCGAGCCCTGCGAAACCGGCGCCACCCGAGCCAGGTGCCAACCGGTAGGTATCGTCCCCGCTATGATCGATGACAATACCGACACCGGCGCGTCCGGTGGCTAAGCCGAGGGGGGCGGGCTGGTAGAGATCGTTGCCGCTCAGGTCGATGACGACACTGTTGCCCAGGTCGCTGTTCGGGCTTGCACCGATGAGGCCTCGGTAGGTGTCGTTGCCCCCCAGATCGATGATGAGCGCGGCTCCCTTGTCGAGGTCATACGTATTCGGGCCATGGCCGCCTATCACGAGTAAGCCGTAGGAAGTCTGCTGAACCAGCAGCAGATCGCCCGTGATGCCGGGAACCGTCTGGGTGACCGGCTTTCGATGGTGGAGCGCAATGTCCAGTTGTTGCAATAATTTCCGGTTGCCGAGCCGTGCTAATCGTTGTGCGGCGGCAATGAGCGATGCGTAATCCACCTGCTGCATGAGCAGCGCGGCATAGCGGCCGGCGGCTTCAGCTTCCGCAAGCCTGGCCGGCGGGGTGATTTGCGGAAGGAATTGTTCCGCCAGCGGGCGCGCCTGGGTGAAGAGAAAGTCCCGATCCTGGGGAGATAGGTGCCGGAGTGCCTGTTCGCGGTCCTGATGGGCATCTTCAAGCGCTTCCATGATAAAACCGAGAATATCCTCCGGTGCCAGGGTCGCCGGAAAGTTGAGGGGCTTGAACGGCGCGCCGCTGCGCTCCATCCCTTCTTCCAAAATATCGATGATGGCGGGGAGCTCCTCAATTCCCGACTCGGCGGCGGTGGCGGCGACAAGGCTGGTTTGCTCGATCGAGGTGAGGCCCGCCCAGGGATCAGCGAGCGAACGCAACACCAGATCGCGCTTGAACTTCGCCACCTTGTTCGTCTGATCGGCGAGGCCCTTGCGAACTGCCGGTAGCATGACGTTCAGATTGTCTTGCAGTTCAGCTTCGATGACTGGGGCGAGCCGGGATACTATCGCCTGTTGGTGGCGATCCAGTTGTTGATCTGGCGACGGCGTAACCGCGAACAGTTTGGACAGCTGTGTGCAGCCGTTGAGGAGCATCGAGAGGCTCAGGAACAGGAACAATGGGAGGTGCCGGCGTAACGGGATCTTTGAATCGGTGGTTGCGGGCAGGCGTCGATTATTCAAGGGCGGGACTGTCCTGCTGTGGAAGGATTCCCGCGTCGCGCAGGCAGTCATCAGCCCAGGCGCGAATGTCATGCGCCTCCAGATAGGCGCGCATGCGTCGCATCCTCTCACGGCGCTCTCCAAATGGCATCTCCAACGCCTGGCGGATGGAGTCGGCCACACCTTCCGGGTCGTAGGGATTGATCACCAGGGCATCGGTCAATTCTTCTGCCGCGCCGGCCAAATGGCTCACCAGCAACACGCCTTTCTCTTCGAACTGGCTGGCGACATACTCTTTCGCGACGAGATTCATGCCATCGTAAACCGAACTCACTAACGCCAGGTCGGCCATGCGGTAATAGGCCGCCAGAGTATCCATACCAATGCGCCCCTCACGAAATTCGATCGGTCGCCAGCGCGAGGCCTGTGGACTACCGGGGTGAGAGATCGTGCCATAGCGCATATTGATCTCATTGACCGTTTCGCGGATCAGTTCGCGATAGCTCCGATAGGCTTCCACATCGCCGCGCGTCGGCACGGCAATCTGGATGAACGTGAAATGGCCTCGATACTGCGGATACTGCTGGAAGAAGGCGTCGATGGCCCACAATCGCTTCAGGAGACCTTTGGTGTAGTCGAGCCGGTCGACGCCGAGTCCGATGCGTACCGTCGGCTGAAAAATGTGCAGATTACGTAAGACGTCCATGGCCCGCGTGACTTGCGGCGATTGTGCCCGCTCGGCCCACGATTGATAATTGATGCTGATGGGGCGAACGACCAATCGCGTGCAGTGGCCTTTATAGTCGATGTGATGCTCGTCGGACAGGACATCGGTGCCGAGGAATTCTTTAGCGCATTCAAGAAAGCAGTGCAGAAAGCTTTCCGTCTGAAACATCACCAGGTCGGCCGCCAGTAATGATTCCAGGAGTTCCCGGCGTGCGGGCAGGATGCGAAACGCATCCGGGCCGGGCCAGGGTGTATGCCAGAAGATCGCGACTGGTTGGTTGGGCAGTGAGGCTTTGATCAGGCCTGGCAGCAGGGCGAGATGAAAATCATGCACCCAGACGAAGCCGGGTTTTTCAGCGAGTTCACCGAGGACCACGTCCGCAAAGCGTGCATTCATGGCCTGATAGGCATGCCAGAACGCTTTCCGGTAAGCAACGCGATCCAGGGTGAGGTGACACAGTGGCCAGAGGACCTGATTCGCGTAACCCTGGTAGCCGCCCTTCACCTCTCCGTTTTCCAGCCAGACGCGGCGTAACCGATAGGTCGGAGCGTCGGGAGGAACTTCGACCACCATATCCTCGTCCACCACATCCCGATCGGCTTTGCCGCTTCCCCAGGCAATCCACGTTCCGCCGAGTCGCCGCATCATCGGGTCGAGCGCCGAAATGAGTCCCCCCGACGTGCGTTCCCAAATCAGATGATCCTTCACCAACCGGTGTTCGTAGGGCTCGCGGTTCGAAACCACGATCAAGCGCGAGAGTGACAGGTCGTGCTCCTGCTGTGGAGCCTCAAGGGGCGCGTGTGCTGCGCTCATAGAGTTCCGCATGGTGTGTGACACAGATATGACGGCGCATCGAATGACATAGATTGAAAATAGGAGGCTTATGCTCCACTGTCAAGCATGTATTCGGCTGCCCGGAGAACCGGTCAGTGGTGGTCGTGGCCTGGGGAGGATTGTGCTGGTGGTTTGGGTTTCCTGAGACTGCCGGCGACCATGCGGAATTCAAACAGGCGGCATTCGATGGCGCCATTGAACAACGGGACTCTGCGGGAAGGCGCCAGACGCAGCAGCCCGGGCAGCTTCATGTCGGCCGTAAAAATCTGAACGGTCCAACCGCAGAAGTGTTTTTTCAAATGGTCGCCGAGTTGAGGATAAAATGTCTTCAAGGTCTCATCGTCTCCCATGCGGTGGCCGTAGGGAGGATTGGTGACGAGCAGGCCGGCCTCCGCCGGTGCGGGAAGCTGCAGGACATCTCCCTGTTGCAGCGTCACCGCCTCCGTGAGCCCGGCGAGTGCGAGGTTGGCTCTGATCGAGGTGATCGCTTGCGCGCTCTGGTCGGCGGCGTGAATCAACCCGGGCTTGACGGGAATCTCCGCGGCCTGAAGTTCCGTCCGCAGGTCATTCAACATCGGGGCGTCACAAGAGAGCAGCTTTTCAAATGCGAAGCCGCGGCCGATGCCGGGAGCGATGCGACCCGCCATCAAGGCCGCCTCGACGACAAACGTTCCGCTGCCGCACATGGGGTCGTACAGCAACACGTCCGGTGTCCATTTGGACAAACGCAGGATTCCGGCCGCGAGATTTTCCCTGATCGGCGCTTCGCCGGAGGACTTTCGCCATCCGCGCTTGAACAGCGGATCACCGGAGGTGTCCAGATAAAAGGTGCATTGGGTTCCGTCTAAGTAGACGGCAATCAGGATGTCCGGTGCATGCGTATCGACGGACGGGCGTTTGCCCCTGGCATACTGGAATCGATCGCACACCGCATCCTTGACCCGGAGCGTCACAAAATCCAGGCTCTTCAGCGGGCAACGGTGCGCGCTCACCTTCACCTTGATGCGTTGCTGCGGGGTAAACCAATCCTGCCAGCGGATGGCGTGGGCTGCGTCATAGACATCGTGTTCATCGCGATAGGCCCCTTCCGCAATGCGCAGCAGAATGCGGCTGGCGATGCGGCTTTGGAGATTTACCCGATAACAGAGGGCGAGCGTGCCGCGAAAGGCTACTCCGCCGGCGGTGGCCTTGACGGCGGTGGCGCCCAGCATGGTCAGTTCTTCCGCCAGGACGGCTTCGAGGCCGCGCGGGCAGGGTGCAAAGAATGCCTGAATTGTGCTATCCATTTCTGTCTTTCTCTCGTCGTGATCGGGAGCCGCAATGAAATTCTGCAGCGAGTGTGGGGCCGGGCTGTCGAAAAAAATTCCTCCCGGCGACAACCTGCCGCGGTTTGTCTGCGAAACCTGTCAGGTCGTCCATTACATCAATCCGAAAATCGTCGCCGGTTGTATTCCCGAGTGGGAAGACAAAATTCTGTTGTGCCGCCGGGCGATCGAACCTCGCATCGGCCACTGGACGTTTCCCGCCGGCTTCATGGAAATCGGCGAAAGCACGGAACAGGCCGCCGTTCGGGAAACGTTCGAGGAAGCGCATGCGGAAGTGGAAATCACCTCCCTGTATGCCGTGCTGAGCCTGCCCCGCATCAGTCAGGTACATATGATTTTTCGCGGGACCATGCGCACGCCGGAATTCAAACCCGGTACGGAAAGCCTGGATGTGCAACTGTTCACGCTGGACGACATTCCGTGGGACGACCTGGCCTTTCCCGTCATCCAGGACGCCCTGGAACGCTATGTTGCGGATGTGGCGCGAGGTACCTTCACTATGCACTTCGGCAGCGTATTTCCGCGGATGAAATCGTGAGCGGCGCCAAGGCGTGAAACGGAACACGTGAAACACACTGCCGTTGTACCTGTAACGGTTCACTCACTTCAGTTGCGGCCGGGCATGATGAGGCCCAGCTCATTCGCCGGGGGATGGGCAAAGCTGAAGCGTCCGGCCTGGTAATCCACCGTCATCCCGTCTGTCCGATGTGCGCTCGACCGATCCAATGCGCTCGTCAGGCCTTCAATCTGTTCGACCACATCCTCTTCGCGAACCGCCGCTTCCAGTGTAATGGCAAGGGAGAGCCGCTGCTCATTCACATCGCGCACGGCAATCCGCACCACCGGGTCTTCAGGATGTTCCAGCAACAACGCCCGCAGCCGGTTGACGGCTTTTTGCGTAAGGGTGAGCATCGTCAGGCTCCGGGAGTCCGGCCAGGTTGCGGCCGGTGTTGTATGTAGTGAATGTCCACCATCTGTTCCGATCGGTCGATCGAGTAAAAGATGCGCCAGTCTCCGACGGCATATTTATGGATGCCGGGCAAATCCGCCGCCACGGGCTCGTGCCGCAAATTCTCCACGTTGGAGGCCAGCCACTTCGTTTTGTCGAACAACCGCTGAGCCATGGAGGAGTCGGCAGCGCGCAGGTCGGTGATCACATCGGGGCGAAACGCGAGGCGAAACCAGG